>CAJWWA010000194.1 GCA_913048495.1 uncultured Halieaceae bacterium | reverse complement strand
CGCGCTCGCGCAGGGCCGCCTGCGTGCGCTGCCGCGGCGACGGCCGGAAATGCCACAGCGGCGCCAGCGCCAGCGCGACCACCAGCAGGATCAGCAGGGTCGCCTTCACGGGTGATGATTCAGGTCAAGGGCCACGGGGAATCTCTCGCACTCGCATTGCCGGGCACCCACGGTATGTTATAAAACCGGTCAAGCGCCAGCAGCCCGCGACAGGAGATAACGCCATGGCCAATTACACCCGCATCCTCACGGCAGTCGATCTCAGCGAAGACTCGGACGAGGTGGTCGAGCGGGCCCGCGCGATCGCCACCAACAACGGCGCCGAGCTGCACCTCATCCACGTGATCGAGCCGCTATCCTTCGCCTACGGCGGCGACATCCCCATGGACTTCTCCGGCATCCAGGACGAAATCCACCAGCAGGCCAGCGCCCAGCTCGAGAAGTTCGGCGAGAAGCACAGCATCCCGCAGTCGGCGCGCCATGTCGTGCTCGGCCAGCCTGAGGTGGAGATCCACGCCATGGCCGAGGAGCTCGATGCCGATCTCATCGTCGTCGGCAGCCACGGCCGCTACGGCCTCGCCCTGCTCATGGGCTCCACGGCCAACGGCGTGCTCCACGGCGCCACCTGCGACGTGCTCGCGGTCCGCGTGGGGCAGCAGAAGAAGGGCTAGGCGAGGCCTTCCCGGCACAGCGCCCGGTGCAGGTCGTCGCCCGTGAAGGGCCAGCCGAGTTCCTCGCCGCCGGGAAAACGGAGCACCGGGATCCGCTCTCCGTAGCGCTCGAAGAGCGCGTCGTCCTCACTGATATCCACTACCTCCCAGGCGAGCCCCGGGGCCGCCGCCCGCGCGGCCACGAGCAGGCCCTCCGCGAGCTCGCAGAGGTGGCAGGCGGCGGTGCTGTAGAGAATGGGCCGGGGCCCGGGCATGTGCATCGGCGCGGCTCCGCGGGGGGCGCTGGGCGGCGCAGCATAGCACGGCCCGGCGCGTGAACGAGTACCGCGAGAAGCGCCGCCACTACCGCAGCGTGCTCACGGTCTTCGGGCGCAAGCCGGTGCTCGAGGCGCTGGCTGACCCGGGCCTCGACTGCGAGCGCCTGCACCTGGCGACCAGCAATCGCCGCGAGCCGACCCTCGAACGCATCCTGGCCCTCGCCGCGGAGCGCGGCGTGGAAACCCGGGAGCACAGCCGCGAGGCCCTCGCCCGCATTTCCCGCAACGGCCGCCAGGACCAGGGCGTCGCGCTGGATATCCGCTGTCCGCGCTTTGCCGAGCTCGACGAGGGCCTGGCGGCGCTGGACGCGCAGCCGTCGGTGCGCCTGCTGGCCCTCGACGGGGTCACCAACCCGCAGAACGCGGGCATGGCGATCCGCAGCGCCCGCGCCGGGGGCATCGACGGCATCCTCTACGCCGACCGCGGCAACCCGGCCCTCGGCCCGCTGGTCATCAAGGGCAGCGCCGGCACGCTCTACGGCGCGCCGCTGCTGCGCTGCGCGACCGTCGCCGAGGGTGTCGCGGCCTGCCGGGAGGCCGGCTACACCGTGTACACGCTGCAGGCGGACGCTGGGCGCGACCTGTTCAGCGCGCCGCTCGCGGCGCGGGCCCTGTTCGTGCTCGGGGGCGAGACCGACGGCGTGTCGCCGGCCGTGGCGGCGCAGGCCGGGGAGGCCCTGGCCGTGCCCATGGCGGCGGGTGTGGAGTCGCTGAACGTGGCCGTGACCGCGGCGCTGGTGGCCTACGCGCCACGCCTGGCGCGCGGCCCCGGGGAGCGCTGAGTCAGCGCGAGAGGAAGCTCATGCCCTCTTCCAGCCCGTGCAGCGTCAGCGGGTACATGTGCCCCTCCATGAGCTGGTGCGTCATGGCGATGGACTGGGTGTACTCCCACTCGTCCTCGGGCACCGGATTGATCCAGATGCACTTCTCGTAGGTCTGCCGCAGCCGGCGCAGCCAGACCTCACCGGCCTCCTCGTTCCAGTGCTCCACCGAGCCGCCGGGCTGGACGATCTCGTAGGGCGACATGGAGGCGTCGCCGACGATCACCACCTTGTAGTCATGGCCGTACTTGTGAAGGATATCGAGCAGCGCCGTGCGCTCGTGGTGCCGGCGGATGTTGTTCTTCCACACGCTCTCGTAAAGGAAGTTGTGGAAGTAGAAGTTCTCCATGTGCTTGAACTCGGTGCGCGCCGCCGAGAACAGCTCCTCGCAGACCTTCACGTGCGGGTCCATGGAGCCGCCGACGTCGAAGAACAGGAGCACCTTCACCGCGTTGTGCCGCTCCGGCACCATGCGGATGTCGAGGAGCCCGGCGTTGCGCGCCGTGGAGCGGATCGTGTCATCGAGGTCCAGCTCCTCGGCGGAACCGGTGCGCGCGAACTTGCGCAGCCGGCGCAGCGCGAGCTTGATGTTGCGCGTGCCGAGCTCGACGGAATCGTCGAGGTTGCGGAAGTCCCGCTTGTCCCAGACCTTCACCGCGCGCCGGTTGCCGCCGTTCGGCCCCACGCGGATGCCCTCCGGGTGGTAGCCCTGCTGGCCGAAGGGCGAAGTGCCGCCGGTGCCGATCCACTTGTTGCCGCCCTCGTGGCGCTTCTCCTGCTCCTCGAGGCGCTTCTTGAACTCCTCGATGAGCTTCTCCAGGCCGCCGAGGGACTCGATCTTCGCCTTGTCCTCCTCCGAGAGCTCCTTCATGAACTCGTTGCGCAGCCAGTCGTCCGGGATCATGGCCTCGATGATGTCATCGAGGCCCTCGAGGTCGCGGAAGTGCGCGCCGAAGGCCTTGTCGAAGCGATCGAAGTACTTCTCGTCCTTCACCAGGCAGGCGCGGCTGAAGTAGTAGAACTGGTCCACGCTGCCCACCACGAGGTGGCGCTTGAGCCCCTCGAGGAGATCGAGCAGCTCGCGCGTGGTGACCGGGATCCCCGCGTCGCGCAGGCCGTGGAAGAAATTGATCAGCATCGCGGCCTAGCGCGATTCCCGCCGGTGCATGAACGCCAGCCGCTCGAGCAGGTGCACGTCCTGCTCGTTCTTGAGCAGCGCGCCGTAGAGCGGCGGGATCGCCTTGCTGTGGTCGCGCTCGCGCAGGATCTCGTCCGGGATGTCGTCGGCCATGAGCAGCTTGAGCCAGTCGATGAGCTCCGAGGTGGACGGCTTCTTCTTCAGCCCGGGCACGGCGCGCAGGTCGAAGAAGATCTCCATCGCCTCCTGCACCAGGGACCGGGCGATCCCCGGGTAGTGCACGTCGATGATCTGGCGCATCGTGTCCCGGTCCGGGAAGTTGATGAAGTGGAAAAAGCAGCGGCGCAGGAAGGCGTCCGGCAGCTCCTTCTCGTTGTTGCTGGTGATGATGATGATCGGGCGGTGCTTCGCTTTTACGGTCTCGCCGGTCTCGTAGACGAAGAACTCCATGCGGTCGAGTTCCTGCAGGAGGTCGTTCGGGAACTCGATGTCCGCCTTGTCGATCTCGTCGATGAGCAGCACCGCCTGCTCCTCGGCGACGAAGGCGTCCCAGAGCTTGCCGCGCTTGATGTAGTTGGCGATGTCGTAGACCTTCTCGTCGCCGAGCTGGGAATCGCGCAGCCTGGAGACCGCGTCGTACTCGTAGAGTCCCTGCTGGGCCTTCGTGGTCGACTTGATGTGCCACTGGATCAGTGGCTTGCCGAGGCCCTGGGCGACCTCTTCGGCGAGCATGGTCTTGCCGGTGCCGGGCTCGCCCTTGATGAGCAGCGGGCGCTGCAGCTCGACCGCGGCGTTCACCGCCATGCGCAGGTCGTCGGTGGCGACGTAGCGATCCGTGCCTTCGAATTTCATCGGCTGTGGTCCTGGTGGGGGAAAGCGGTGAAGGGTAACGACAGCCCCCGGGCGAATCAAGCTGAGGCCGCGGCGGCACCCCGGCGACGGCGCAGCCAGGCGCCGAGGGCGAGCCCCGGCACCTGCGCCGCCAGCAGCGCGACCCCGAGCGGCCTCAGCGCGTGCATGGCGGCCTCCAGGCCCTCGGTACCGAACTGGAAGGCGGCGACGACCAGCGCCGGGGCCATCGTCTCCATGCCCGGCTCCGGGTAGGCCGGCAGGAGCAGCAGCGCGGCCCCGCTGCAGCAGAGCCAGCTGGCCAGCAGCGGCCAGCGCCGCAGCCACCAGGCGAGCAGCAACAGCGCGAGCGCGCCGGCGCCCAGGTAGGTAGCCATGGCCAGTTGGTAGCTACCGCCAGTCAGCATGGGAGCAGTCCTCGTCGACCCACAGCACGATGTGTTCCTCGTAGTCGTCTTCCGCCACGTCCGCCTCGCTGATCACCCGCCCGCGCACGGACGCGCCGGCGCGGTGCACGCTCTCCGGGTCCCCGGTGCGCAGCGGGTGCCAGGCCGGCAGGGGCAGGCCGCGGGCCCGCCGCCGGTAGGCGCAGCTCGGCGGCAGCCAGTCCCAGGCCCCCGCCCGTGCCGCGTCCAGCGTCATGCAGTCCGGTACCTGCGCATGGCGGTTCGCGTAGTCCGTGCAGCGGCAGCGCTCGGCATCCAGCAGGCGGCAGTGGACGCGGGTCGCGAACTGCTCGCCGCTGTCCTCGTCTTCCAGCCGGTGCAGGCAGCAGCGGCCGCAGCCGTCGCAGAGCGCCTCCCACTGCGCCGCGTCCAGGGCCTCGAGGGGCAGCCGGTCCCACCAGGGTAGCGCCGCGGTCACGGGGCGGGCTCCGGGTCGGCGCCGGGCTGTGGCGGCAGCTGCAGGTAAAAGCCCTTCTCGTCGAGCGCGGCGAGCACCGTGCGGGCATCGGCGCGCGCGAGGCGGCGCTCCGGGGTCAGCACCAGGCTGAGGGCGAGCTCCGGCTTGCCGAACCCGGCGAGCAATTCGGCCGGCAGGTCCTCCAGGGAACGGTCGCGGTCGACAAACAGGTACATGCCCTCCCTGCGGGGGCTGCGGTAAACGGCACAGAGGCGCTTCACAGCGCACCCTCCGCGAGGGCCGCGCGCAGCGGCTCGATCGCGAGATCCCGGCGCCAGCCCTGCCAGCTCGCCGGCTCGCTGATCGGCAGGCCGCGCGCCTCGCGCAGCAGCAGCTCGAGGTCGCGGCCGGCGAGCAGCATTTCCGGGGCGACGGCCGCGGCCTCGGCGAGCGCGCGCACGCGAGATTTCAGCCCCTTCAGCCGCTTGCGCTCGCCGCTGTCCAGGGGCGGCGGCAGCGGCGCGGGCAGCGCCGCCTCCGGCAGGGACCGGGCCTCGGCAATGCAGTCGAGCAGGGCATCGCCGCAGCGCCGGAGCACCGCCGGCGGGATTTCCCCGGCCGCGGCCAGTGCCGCGGCGCTGCCCGGCATGGCCCGGGCAATGGCCAGGCAGAGGGTGTCATCGAGGATCCAGCTGCGCGGCTTGTCCCGCAGCGCGGCCTCCTCCTCCCGCCAGGCGCAGAGGCGCTCGAGGGCCGCGAACTGCCGCGGCTCGAGCTTCCAGGCGGACTTCACCCGCAGATGGTAGGCCGGATTGCGGCTGCCGGCGCCCGCGCAGGCCACCTCGCCCTCCTCGAGGATCCACGGCAGCTTGCCCGCCGCCTCGGCCTCGGCGCGCAACCGCTCGTACAGCGGCAGCAGGTAGGCCACGTCCAGCGCCGCGTAGCGGCACTGGGACTCGCTGAGCGGGCGGCGCAGCCAGTCGGAGCGGGTCTCCCCCTTGTCCAGCACCACGCCGAAGGCCTGCTCGACGACGCCGCGGTACCCGAGGCCGAAACCCCGGTCGAGAAGCCCGGCGGCGCGCTGCGTATCGAACAGCGGCCGCGGCAGCGCGCCGAGCCAGTGGTCGAAGACCTCGAGGTCCTCGCTGGCGGAGTGCAGGACCTTGGTGGTGGCCGGGTCTTCGAACAGCGCCACCAGCGGGGCCGTGTCCTCGAGAGCCAGCGGGTCCACGAGCCAGGCGTGGTCCGTGAAGCACAGCTGCAGCAGGGCGACCTGCGGGAAGAAGGTGTTGCGGCGCATGAACTCGGTGTCCACGGCCACCGCCGGCGCGCCGCGGTGCTCGCCGAGGAGCGCCTCGAAGGCCTCCTGGCCGGCAACGAGCGTCCAGTCCATCAGCGGCTCACCGGCTGGCGCCCGGAGAAGGCGTGCATCAGCGTGCTGCCGTCGACATATTCGAGCTCGCCGCCGAGGGGCACGCCGTGGGCGATCCGCGACATGCGCACACCGTCGGCCGCGAGCAGGTCCGTGAGGTACCAGGCCGTGGCCTCGCCCTCGGCCGTGGGGTTGGTAGCCAGGATCACCTCCTCGATCCCCTGCTCCCGCACCAGGGCCTGGAGCCGGTCGAGGCCGATATCCTCCGGGCCGATGCCGTCGATCGGCGACAGGTGACCCATGAGCACGAAATAGCGGCCGCGATAGCCCCCCGCCTGCTCGATGGCGAGCACACATCTCGCCTTGTGGTCAGGCCGCGCGGCTGCCGAAACCTTCGCTGAAGCCATCGCTGCGGGTTTGCCGACCAAGGACCGACTGGCGACCTATCAACGCCGCTGGAAGGGCGCCTTCCCACCCTATCACAAGATTCTGCGAGGCAAGACGGCCTTGTACGACCTGAGCGACGAGGAGATGTCGGCCATGGCTCGATGCTTGCCTGAAGAACTCGGGTCGATGTCACCGCTGCAGAAGCTTGGCATCGGTCTGAAGATCCTTGT
>CAJWWA010000193.1 GCA_913048495.1 uncultured Halieaceae bacterium | reverse complement strand
GACCCCGGCGGCGCCGGCCTCGGCAAAGGCTGGGGGTAGGGCGGCGAGGTCCTCGGCGCTCAGGTTCTCGCGGATGCATTCGTCCACGCTGGCGGTGCCGACCGCGGTCTCGATCGGCGCGATGGAAGGGGCGAAGTAGCCCGCCTCCCGCGCCCGCGCCGCGCGCTGCTGGCTGGCCAGCGCGACCGCGTCGGCGGCTTCGCGGCTTACGCCGTTGAGCGTGGCGATCAGGTCGGCGCCGCTGCCCATCATCAGCATGCGACACTCGGCCGCGAAGCCCGGGTCCAGGAAGACACGTGCCTTGTCGGCGAGCATCGGCACCCGCGACATCATCTCGACCCCGCCGGCGAGCACCGCGCCCGCCTCGCCGCCGCGGACCTTCAGCGCCGCGAGGCCCAGCGCGTCGATGCCGGAAGAGCAGTAGCGGTTCACCGTGAGCCCGGGCACGTGGTCGGGCCAGCCGGCGTGCAGCAGCGACGAGCGGGCGATATTGCCGGCCTGCTCACCGTGCTGGGTGACGCAGCCGAGGATGACGTCGTCGACCAGCGCCGGGTCGAGCTTCGCCCGGGTCGCGAGGGCGCCGTAGAGCTGGCCGAGGAGCGCCTGCGGGGTCAGCCCGTGCAGGCCGCCCGTGTCCTTCGCCCGGGTGCGCGGGCTGCGCACCCACTGGTAGAGGCAGGCGTCGCTCATTCGCCCACCCCGACCACGAAGCTGGCGCAGGTGGTGGTGGAGCCGCCCACGTTGAAGGTGAGCAGGTTTTCGGCCCCGCGGATCTGGCAGGCGCCGGCGCGGCCGCTGACCTGTCGCGCCCCGTCGAGCACCATGCGCACGCCGGTGGCGCCCACCGGGTGGCCGAGGCCGATCAACCCGCCGCTGGCGTTGACCGGAAAACTGCCGTCGCGGGCGATCCGTCCGTCCTCCACGGCCTGCCAGCCCTGCCCGGGCGGGGTCAGGCCGCTGTGGTCGAGGGCGAGGTACTCGGTGATGGTGAAGCAGTCGTGGGTCTCGAGGCCGTCGACGTCGGTTACCTCGGCGTAGCCGGCCCGGTGCAGCGCGTCCTCGAGGGTCTTCGCCGCGTGCGGGAATATGAGCGGCTGGCCGGCGCTGAGCGCGAGCTTGCGCTCCAGCAGCAGCGGTGCGCTGCGGTGGCCCCAGCCCTTGATGCGGGGCAGGTCCGCGAGCGCCAGGCCCTGGCGCTGGGCGTGGGCGCGGGCGACGTTCTCGCTGGCGAGCACCACGCAGGCGGCCCCGTCGGTGATCTGGCCGCAGTCGAGCTTGCGGATGCGCCCGTCGACGACCGGGTTGAGCTGGTCGTCGGCGCCAAAGCAGCCCTCGGCAAAGGTCCAGTTGCGGGTCTGCGCGTTCGGGTTGTCGCGGGCGTTGCCGAAGTTGATCTCGGCAATGCGCGCCAGGTGCTCCTCGCGGACGCCGTAGCGCTGTTCGTACTCCGCGGTGATGCGGTCGAACAGGTGCGGCCAGGGGAACTCCGCGTCCTGCGCCTCCTGGCCCTGCCAGGCCGCCGCCCCGAGGTACTCCGCGCCCGTGCGCCCGTCGACGTTGCGCATCAGCTCGAGGCCGAGCACGCAGGCCACGCTGTAGTGCCCGGCCTCGATGTCGCGCATGGCGGCGAGCACGGCCATGGAGCCGGACGCGCAGGCGGCCTCGTGACGGGACGTGGGAATGCCTGCGAGTTCCGGGTAGACGTGGGCGAAGAAGCCGCCGATCAGCCCCTGGCGGGCAAACAGGTCGCCGACGAAGTTGCCGACGTGGCCGACCTCGATCTGCGCCGGCTCGATGCCCGCATCGGCCACGCCGGCCTCCAGCGTCTCGCGGAACAGGGCGTACAGGTCCAGGCCCTCGCGGGCCCAGTTGCGGGCGAAGTCGCTCTGGGCACCGCCCAGGATGTAGACGTGGTTCACGCGGGTCCTCCCCGGGCTGCTACCGCAGCCGCCAGTTCATTGCGGACGACCTTGCCGAGCGGGTTGCGCGGCAGGGTGTCGAAGAGCTCGATGCGCTCCGGGCGCTTGAAGCGCGCCAGGCCCCGTTCCTCGAGCCAGCCGCCGAGGGCCTCCACGGAGGGCGCGCCGGCCCCCTCGGCGAGCACGAGGCAGGCGCACACCCGCTCGCCGAGGTCCGGGTCGGCATAGGCGCAGACGGCGGCCTCGGCGAGGTCCGGGTGGCCCTCGAGCAGCGTGTCGAGCTCGCTCGGCGAGAGCTTCATGCCCCCGCGGTTGATGATGTCCTTGCAGCGCCCGACGATGCGGTAGTAATGGGGCGGGTCACCGCTGATCTCCACCAGGTCGCCGGTGCGGAAGAAGCCGTCGTCGCTGAACAGGCCGCGGTTGTCGTGACCCAGGTAGCCGTCGAAGACGCCGGGGCCGGCGATGCAGAGCTCCCCGGGCTGGCCCGGTGCGTCGATGGCGGCGCCGGTGGTCGGGTCGACCACGCGGGTGCTGAGCACCTCGGCCCCGTAGCCGCCGAAGGGCATGCCGGCCACCCCGAGCCGCGGAAACAGTTTTGCGCGCTGTTCGGGCGCCGGGGCGCTGTCCGGCGTGGCGAACAGGGCGATGCCCTCGTTGGAGCCGTAGAAGTTCAGCACCGGCTTGCCGTAGCGGCCCTCGAAGGTTTCGATCATGGCCGGTGACAGCGGCACCGAGCCGGAGCCGATGGCGCGCAGGGCGCTGAAATCGAACTGCTCCCAGAGCGCCGGCTGCTGCGCCAGCCGGTTGAGCAGCGCCGGCGGGGCGATGGTGAAATTGACCCCCTCGTCCTGCAGCTGCGCCAGGTAGAGCGCCGGGTCGAGCGGGTGGTGCAGGACCACGGTGCAGCCGAGCAGCGCCATGGGAAAGAGAAAGCCGCCGAGGGCCGCCATGTTGACGAAGGGGAAGGGGGCCAGCAGCACCTCGCCGGGGCGGTAGCCGCCGGCCGTCTGCGTGGTGCGGCCCTGTACCAGCCACATGTTGTGCGAGCGCGGCACCCCCTTCGGTGTGCCCGTGGTGCCGGACGTCCAGCAGACGGTGAGGATGTCGTCTGCATCCCCGCCCCAGTCGGCGGGTCCGTCCTCGCAGTCGGCAGCCTCGGCGAGCAGCTCGTCGACTGCCCACGCGGGCACGCCGGTCAGCGCTGCTGCGCCCTCGTCCAGCAGCGGGCGCTCGCCGAGCGCGCGCTGGCTGATGAAGGCCCGCGGCTCGAGGGTTCCGGCGAAGCCGGCGATCTCGTGCCGCCCGTACTGCACGGCCAGCGGCGACAGGATGGCGCCCAGCTTGCTCGCCGCGGCATAGAGCAGGACCAGCGCGTGCGTATTGGGCAGCTGCACGAGGAGGGCGTCGCCCCGGCGAAGGCCGCGCGCCGTGAGCGCCCGGGCGAGGGCGTTGCTCTCCCGGTCGAGGTCGGCGAAGGTCAGGCGCCGCGGCGGCCCGGCCCCGAGCGCGTCGCTGTTCGGCGGGTCCACCACGGCCGCGCGCCCGCCGTGTTCCGCGGCGAGGCCCGCGAGGAGGCTGTGCAGCGTGTCATCGCCCCAGTACCCGGCCCCGCGCTCGGCGGCGATGCGCGCCGCGCTGCTCGTCTTCATCTCAGGCGGCCCCCTTCACGGTTTCGTAGTCCCGGGCGAGGTCGTCGACGATGGCGCTGATCGGCTGTACGGCGTCGATGGCACCGACGCCCTGGCCGGCGGACCAGACGTCGCGCCAGCGCTTCGCGTCGCCGGCTGCGGCAATGACGTCGATCTGCCCGGGGCTCGGCATCGCGTCCGGGTCGTAGCCGGCGCGGACGAGGCTCTGGCGCAGCCAGTTGGCACGCACCCCGGTCAGGGCGTCGGAGCAGACGATGTCACCGCTCGAGGCGGCGACCACCATCGCCTTGTACTCGGGGTCTGCCATGCTTTCCTCGCTGGCGATGAACCGGGTCCCCAGGTAAGCATAGTCCGCGCCGAGCACCTCGGCGGCGCGCACGGCGCGGCCGGTGCTGATACCACCGCCGAGGACGATGGGCCCGTCCCAGAAGCGCCGCACCTCCTGCACGAAGGCGAAGCCGGCGATCTGGCCGGTGTGGCCGCCGGCGCCGGCGGCGACCAGCACCAGCCCGTCCACGCCGGCCTCGAGCGCCTTGGCGGCAAAGCGCGGGTCGATCACGTCGGCGAAGACCCGGCCGCCATAGCCGTGCACCGCGTCCACGGCTTCCCGGGGGCTGCCGAGGGCGGTGATGACCAGCGGCGCCCGGTAGCGCACGGCCAGCTCGAGGTCCGCGTGGCGGCGGCTGTTGGAGCGGTGCATCATGAGGTTGATGGCCCAGGGGGCGTCATCGGTCGGGCTGACGGCGCCGGTGATCTCCTCGAGCCACTGCGCGAGGTCGGCCTCGGAGCGGGCGTTCACCGAGGGAAAGCAGCCGACGATGCCGGCGCGGCAGCTGGCGATGACCATGGCGGGCCCGGACTGCAGGAACATCGGGGCCTGGAATACGGGCAGGCGGAGGCGGGAAAGGCAGTCTGTCATCGGTCGTCGGGGCCCCTGTTTACAGAGTCACTTTTGTAATTAGACCTGCAGTCTAGGGCAGCGCAAGGTGTCCCGCAAACGCTGCAGGGAATGCAGCGTTTATTCGGAACATAGGCAACTTGCATAACAGAACTGCCGCCCTATACTCGGTACAGAGTAACGACGAACAGCTAGTCAGCCAGCCAGGCAGGAGTTCGCCATGGGCCTTCCCGCACAGCACCCCGAGTACCCCACCGTGAACCACTGCGTCGGGGGTGTGACCCACTTCGACGATGCGCCGGAGTGGATCTACGGCCTCGACAACCCCTACCTGCACGGGGTTTACGCACCGGTGACGCAGGAGCTCTCGGCGGAGGGCCTGCGGGTCAGCGGTGAACTCCCCGCCGACCTCGAGGGCGCCTACCTGCGCAACGGGCCGAACCCGCTGCTGCCGCCGAAAAACCGCTATCACCCCTTCGACGGCGACGGCATGGTGCACGGCGTCTATTTCCTCGACGGCGCCGTGAGCTATCGCAACCGCTGGGTCGGTACCGATGCGCTGGCCGAGGAGCGGGCCCGGGGCAGTTCCGTGTCGCCGGGCGTCATGGGCCCCTTCGATTACAGCGTCTCGCCTTTCGGCATCAAGGACACCTCCAACACCGACCTGGTCTTCTACCACGGCGATCTCGTCTCGCTCTGGTACAACGCCGGCAATCCCTGCCGCCTCGACGGCCAGACGCTGGAAACGGAGGGCGGCTTCGTCCTGCCCGGCCGCCGGCACGCGCGCATGTCGGCCCACTCCAAGGTCGACTGGGCCACGGGGGAACTGATCTTCTTCGATTACGGCGACGAGCCGCCCTACATGACCTACGGTATCGCCGATCGCCAGGGCCGGCTGGTGCACGAGACGGCCATCGACCTGCCCGGGCCGCGGCTGCCGCACGATATCGGCTTCACCCGTCGCTACGCGATCGTTCACGACCTGCCGTTCTTCCACGATATGGACGTGCTGCGCAAGCACCAC
The DNA here is from genome assembly GCA_913048495.1 of uncultured Halieaceae bacterium. Classification (GTDB taxonomy): domain Bacteria; phylum Pseudomonadota; class Gammaproteobacteria; order Pseudomonadales; family Halieaceae; genus Pseudohaliea. Next base: position 1,162 of record CAJWWA010000193.1, on the reverse strand, counting down.
CTGCGCGTGCTCACCTTCCACCGCGACATCCCCACGCGCTTCGGCATCGTCCCGCGCTACGGCGACGGCGGCAACGTGCGCTGGTTCGAGTGCGAGCCCTGCTACATCCTGCACGTTAGCAACTGCTGGGAGGAGGGCGACTGGGTCATCATGGATGGCTGCCGCTCGGTGAACCCGATGCCGCAGGCAAAGCCCGGTGAGGGGGAACTGGCCCACATGCTCGCCTACATGCGTCTCGAGGCGAACAACTATCGCTGGCGCTTCAACCTGCGCACCGGCGAAGTGCGCGAGGGCGACATCGACGACCTGAACACGGAGTTCAACAAGACCAATCCGCTATTCCACGGCGAGAAGAGCCGCTATGCCTATCACCAGCGCATCCCCCTGTCCCACGAGGGCGGCCACACGCTGCGCTTCACCGGACTGGTGAAATACGACAACGACAGCGGCTGTCGCTGGCAGTACCCCTACGGCGACGGCGTCTTCGGCAGCGAGGCGGTGTTCGCGCCGCGCCGCGGCGCCGGGCGCGAACGGGCCGAGGATGACGGCTACGTGATCACCCTGGTGACCGATTCCAACAGCTGGCAGTCGGACTGCCTGGTCTTCGATGCCCGGGACATCGAGCAGGGGCCGGTAGCGCGGGTGCACCTGCCGCGGCGCGTGCCCTACGGCTTCCACGCCACCTGGGCGCGCGGCGAGGACCTGTACCGCGCCTGAGCCGTGAGCGTACTCCTTACCCGCGCCAGCTCCATCAACCGGGCGCTGGACGAGATCGGTGATCGCTGGAGCCTGCTGATCCTGCAGGAGGCCTTCTGGGGCGGTTCCACCTTCGGCGACCTGCTGGCCGCGACCGGCGCCTCCCGCGGCGTGCTCTCGGACCGGCTCAAATGGCTGCAGGGCATCGACTGCCTGCGCCGCCGCGACGGTCGCTACCGGCTCACCCGCAAGTCCCTCGACCTCTACGACACCGCGCTCATGGCCATGGCCTGGGAGCGCCGTTACCACCCGGTGCCCGCGGCGCAGGACTTTACGCTGCATCACCGCCGCTGCGGCCAGGCGTTCTCCCCGCTGCTGGCCTGCGATGCCTGCAGGGCTCCGGTAGACGGCCGCGCCGTCGCCTACAGTCCCGGGCCCGGCGCGACCACCGACGAGCGCCCGGTGA
>CAJWWA010000192.1 GCA_913048495.1 uncultured Halieaceae bacterium | reverse complement strand
TCTCAGACTTTGCCGGCTCGACGCTGGTTCACTCCACCGGTGGCTGGGCCGCGCTTGCCGGCGCGATCCTGCTGGGGGCCCGTACAGGCCGGTTCGGTCCGAATGCGACACCGATGGTGCCGTCCTCCCTGCCGCTCGCCACGCTGGGGACATTCATCCTCTGGTTCGGCTGGTTCGGCTTCAACGGCGCCTCGCAGCTCGCTATGGGCTCGGCTGCAGATGCGGTCGCCATCTCCCAGATCTTCGCCAATACGAACATGGCGGCCGCGGCCGGTGTGGTGACGGCCTATCTCCTGTCGATGGCGCTCGGCGGCGGCAAGGCCAATCTCGCCTACTGCCTGAACGGCGCGCTGGCCGGCCTCGTGGCCATCACGGCCGGGCCGGACACGCCGAGCGCCTTGCAGGCGACGATCTTCGGCGCCATCGGCGGGGTCCTGGTCGTGTTCTCGATCATCACCCTGGACAAGCTGCACATCGACGACCCGGTCGGTGCCATCTCCGTCCACGGCGTGGTCGGCCTGCTGGGCCTGCTCCTGGTCCCGGTCACCAACGGCGAGAACTCCAGCTTCACGGGACAGCTCATCGGCGCCGCGACGATCTTCTTCTGGGTCTTCCTCACCAGCCTGGTCGTGTTCTTCGTGATCAAGATGGTCATGGGCATCCGCGTCGGCGAAGAGGAGGAGTACGAGGGTGTGGATCTCGGCGAGTGCGGCCTCGAGGCTTACCCGGAGTTCGTCACCCAGAAATAGCACCAGCTTGCGGGCGCATTGAAAAATGCGTTTTAGGGGGCCCTCGGGCCCCCTTTTTTTATCCGCGCTTTGTCCTTGCCACCTGCCCCCTCGCCTTCCTATCATCGCGGTTCAATTCCCGGAGACGCGCGACCATGAAGCTTGTTACCGCGATCATCAAACCCTTCAAGATGGACGACGTGCGCGCCGCCCTGTCCGACATCGGTGTCCAGGGCATTACCGTTACCGAGGTCAAGGGCTTTGGCCGCCAGCGCGGCCACACGGAGCTCTACCGCGGCGCCGAGTACGTCGTGGACTTCCTGCCGAAGCTGAAGCTGGAGATTGCCGTGGCCGAAGGCCAGCTCGATGCCATCGTCGAGGCCATCATCAAGGCGGCCAACACCGGCAAGATCGGTGACGGCAAGATCTTCGTCACGGACCTCGAACAGGTCATCCGCATCCGTACCGGGGAAACCGGCGAAGAAGCCGTCTGAGCTCCGGCCCGCCCCGGGGGCGACGGTGATCCGGGGCCCTGAAGCCCGGGAAGGCTAAAGAGCCGCCAGCGCCGAGGGCAGCTCCGTGAGCTGTCTCACCGTCGCATCGGGTCGCGCACCCTGGGCCGGATCCCAGGGCTCCGCACCGGGATTGAACCAGACCGTTTTCATGCCGGCCTCCCGCGCCCCGGCCACATCGTGGGCCGGGGAATCGCCTACGTGGGCGATGGCCGCCGCCGCCACCCCGGCCCGCTCGATGGCTGCGCGGAACAGGGCGAGCGCGGGCTTGCTGGCACCGACGTCCTCTGCCAGGAAGGCGAAGTCGAAGTAGTCCCCCGCATCGGTCTTGTAGATATCGGCATTGCCGTTGGTCAGCGCCCCGATACGGTAGTGACGGGCGAGCTGCTCGATGACCATCAGCGCCTCCTCGTACAGCTCCACCTTGTGCCGTTCGCCCAGGAAGACGGTGAACGCGGCCTCCGCACCGGCGCGCGCCTCGCGCTCGCCGTAGCCCGCGTCGCGCTGCAGCTCGTAGAGGAACTGGCGGCGCATGTCGCTCACGTGGTGTGCGAGCCGCGGCTCGCGCCGCACCAGCGCGCGCTTGCGCTCGAAGAGGGCGCTGTCATCGAGGCCGGCGAGCGCGCCAGGGCGGTGCCGCTCCAGCCAGGCGCGCTGCGCGGCCTCGGCGCGCAGCAGTGCCGGTTCCACGTCCCAGAGCGTGTTGTCCAGGTCGAAGGTGACCACCGCGACGGTCATTCGTCCTCCCCGCCCTCCGTGCCTGCGGGGCGCCGTGCGCGGGGGTGGGCGGCGTCGTAGACCTTGGCCAGGTGCTGGAAGTCGAGGTGGGTGTAGATCTGCGTCGTGCCGATATTGGCGTGCCCCAGCAGCTCCTGCACGGCGCGCAGGTCACCGCTGGACTCCAGCAGGTGGCTGGCGAAGGAGTGCCGCAGCATGTGCGGGTGCACGTCCTGGCGCATGCCGCTGCGCCGGCCCTGGAGCCGCAGCCGGGCCTGGATGTTGCGCAGGCTGATACGGCTGCCCCGGCTGCTGGTGAACAGGGCGCGGCTGCCGTCCGCGTCGGCCTGCAGCGATGGGCGGACCCGCAGCCAGGCCTCCAGCGCGTCGAGGGCGACGGTGCCCACGGGTACGGTGCGGGTCTTGCGGCCCTTGCCGGTTACCGTGACCAGGCGCTGCTGCCGGTCGAGGTCGTCCACGTCCAGGGCGACCAGTTCCGCGAGGCGCAGGCCCGACGAGTAGAAGAGCTCCGCAATGGCGCGATCGCGGACCGCCAGCGGCGAGCCCTGGTCGAAGGCGAGGTATTGCTGCAGCTGGTCCGGGTCCAGGGTGCGCGGCAGCTTGCGCGCGCGCCGCGGCGCCTGCACGGCGGCCGCCGGGTTGCGCGGATGCCCGCCTGCGCGGCCGAGATAGTTGAACAGCGAGCGGGCGGCCGAGAGGGCGCGCTGGATGGTGCCGCCGGAGAGGCCGCGGCGGTGCAGGCCGCCGACCCAGTGGCGGATGTGCGCCTCCTGGACCTTCTCCGGGCGGTAGATGCCCTGTCCGCCGAGTGCGTCGCCGAGCCCGGCGAGGTCGCGGGCGTAACCGGCGACGGTATGCGGCGACAGCTGGCGCACGTCGCGCAGATAGGTGAGGAAATCATCCACCGCCGTGGCGAAGTCCACGGTCTCGCGCGCGGCGGTCACGGCGTCAGGCTTCGGCTGCCGGCGCTCCCTCGCGGTCGAAGCGGGCGAGGACGCGGCCGATCACGGCGGCCAGGTGTTCGAGGAAGAGGGTGCCCATCTGGCTGTGGTAGCGCTTGGCGTCATCGCTGCCCACGGCGACGAGGCCGCGGTCGCCGTCGAAATCCAGCGGCACGAGGGCCGCCGAGCCGGCGCCGCGGGCGCCGGGAAACAGGTAGCCGAACTCCTCGGCGCGCAGGGCGCCGCAGGCGGGTTTGCCGCCACGCAGGAGACTGCCGAGGTGCGCCTCGACCGCTGCGCGGTCGGCGCATCGGCAGGCACCCTCCGCCGGCCCGTGGCCGTAGACGACCAGAGCCGCGTGCGGGGTGTCGAAATGCTCGGCCATGCCGTGCTCGAAACGCGACAGCAGGTCCGGCAGGTCCGCGGCCTCGAGGAGCGACAGCACGAGCGCGCGGGTACCGATGTAGAGGGTCTCGTTCTCCCGTGCGGCGTCCGTCAGCTCCTTCAGGCGATGGCGCAGGTCGACGTTGCGCTCGCGCAGGACGCTGACCTGGCGCTCCACGAGCGAGACCGCGTCGCCGCTCCCGTGGGGGATGTGCAGGGTGCGCAGCAGGTCCGGATGGCGCTGGAAGAAGTCGGGGTTGTCGAGGAGAAAGTCGCGGAGCTGCGACTCGTCCAGTACCACCTCGGCGGCACTCTGCCGCGGGTTCTGTGCTGCCATGCGCTGCGTCCTCGCCGCTAGAGTCGGATCGTGCCCTCGAAGGCTATGGCCGTGGGGCCGCTGAGCAGGACCGGTTCGCCTTCGCCCGCCCAGCTGACGGAAAGCTTACCGCCGGGCAGGTGTACTGTCACCTGCTCGTCCAGCCAGCCCTGGAGCCGGCCCCAGACCACGGCCGCGCAGGCGCCGGAGCCGCAGGCCAGGGTCTCGCCGGCGCCGCGCTCGTAGACCCGCAGGCGCACGCTGCTGCGGTCGACCACTTCCAGGAAGCCCGCGTTGGCGCGTTCCGGGAAGTCCGGGTGCCCCTCGATGGCGGGGCCGAGGCGCTCCAGGTCGCAGTGGGCGACGTCGTCGACGCGCAGCACCGCGTGCGGGTTGCCCATGGAGAGCGCGCCGATGCAGAGCGTCTCGCCGTCCACGGCGAGCTCGTAGGCCGGTGCGCGGAATTCGCGCTTCAGCGGAATGTCCGCCGGGTCCAGGCGCGGTGCGCCCATGTTCACCTCGACCTGGTGCTTGTCCAGCATGCGCAGGGTCATGGGACCGCCCTGCGTCTCGACGGTGATCAGTGGCTTCGCGGTCAGCTTGCGGTGGCGCACGAAGCGGGCGAAGCAGCGCGCCCCGTTGCCGCACTGGCCGGCCTCGCTGCCATCGGCATTGAAAATGCGGTAGCGGAAGTCCACGTCCGGCCGCCCGGGCGGTTCGGCGATCAGCACCTGGTCACAGCCGATGCCCCGGCGCCGGTCCGCGAGGCGGCGGATGTCCCGGGGCTTCAGCTGCAGGTGCTGCGTGACCCCGTCGAGGACGACGAAGTCGTTGCCGATACCGTGCATCTTGGTGAAGCGGATCGCCACGGCGGACCTCAGGCGGGCAGGCGGCGCTCGCCGCGCAGCAGGTCGTCGAGGGTTTCGCGCTCGCGCACCACGTGCCACTGCTCGCCGTCGACGAGCACCTCGGGGGCGCGCGGCCGGGTGTTGTAGTTCGAGCTCATGACGAAACCGTAGGCGCCGGCCCCGCGCACCGCCAGCAGGTTGCCGGGGCTGAGCGACAGCTCGCGGCCGCGGCCGAGGAAGTCCGCGGTCTCACAGACCGGTCCGACCACGTCCCAGCTTCCGGTCTCGCTGCCGGCGCTGTCGTCCACGGGTTCGATATCCACCCAGGCCTCGTAGAGCGCGGGGCGGATGAAATCGTTCATGCCCGCATCGACGAGGGCGAAGTTGTGCCAGGCGGAGTGCTTGAGATAGGTGACGGTGGTCAGCAGGACGCCGGCGTTGGCGACGATGGAACGGCCCGGTTCGAAGACCAGCTCGAGGTCGCGCTCGCCCACGGCATCGCGCAGCGCGGCGATATACGCCGCGATCGCCGGCGGCTGCTCGTCCCGGTAGCGCACGCCGAGGCCGCCGCCGACATCGAGGTGGTGAAGGGTGATGCCCTCGCCGGCGAGCTGGTCCACCAGCTCGAGCATGCGCGCCACCGCGTCGAGGAAGGGGGTCGTGCTGGTCAGCTGCGAGCCGATATGGCAGTCCATACCGACGACGCGCAGCCCCGCCCGCTCCGCCGCCCGCCGGTACACGGCCAGGGCGCCGTCGCTGTCGATGCCGAACTTGTTTTCCTTGAGCCCGGTGGAGATATAGGGATGCGTCTCGGCGTCCACGTCCGGGTTTACCCGCACCGAGACCGGTGCGACCACGCCGTGCGCGCGGGCGACGCTGTCGAGCAGCTCGAGCTCCGCCGGCGATTCCACGTTGAAACAGCGGATGCCGAGCTCCAGCGCCCGGGCCATCTCCCCGGCCTGCTTGCCGACGCCGGAGAAGACCACCTTCGCGGGGTCGCCGCCGGCGGTGACGACGCGCTCGAGCTCGCCGCCGCTGACGATGTCGAAACCCGCTCCCCGGCGGGCGAGCAGGTCCAGCACGGCGAGGTTCGAATTCGCCTTCACGGCGTAGCAGACCAGGTGCCGGCAGCCGGCGAGGGCCTCGTGGTAGGCGTCCAGCGCCGCCTCCATGGCGGCGCGGGAATAGACATAGCACGGCGTGCCCTCGGCCCTGGCGATGGCTGCCAGCGGTACGCCCTCCGCGTAGAGTTCGCCGTCCCGGCGCGGGAAGGCGTTCACGACGCCGCCTCCGTGGCGTCTTCGGCAGGCGGCGCGGGGTAGAGGGGCCCTGTCTGGCCGCAGCCGGCGCCCAGGGCGAGCGCCACTAGCAGCAGGGCGCGGGACAGGCACTTCACGATAAGCACTTCCGGAAACGTCAAACGGCGCAGTATAGCGCCGCGCCCGGGGCCGCGCGAAGGGCTAGCCCTGTTTCACGCGGGCCTCGACCCGCGCCAGGGCGCGCCCGGCGGCGGCGCGGACCTCGACCGGGGCGGTGCCGCCGATGTGTTCGCGCGCGGCCACGGAGCCCTCGAGGGTCAGTACCGCGAAGACGTCGTCGTCGATGCTGGTGGAGAAGCGGCGCAGCGTTTCGAGGTCCATCTCGGCGAGGTCCCTGCCGGTCTCCAGCCCGTGTGCGACCGCCTTGCCCACGACCTCGTGGGCGTCGCGGAAGGGCAGGCCCCGGCGCACCAGGTAGTCGGCGAGGTCCGTCGCCGTGGCGAAGCCGCGCAGCGCCGCGGCGCGCATCGCGTCGGCGTTGGGCTCGATGGCCGGCACCATGTCGGCGAAGGCGCGCAGGGCGTCGAGGACCGTGTCGACAGAGTCGAACAGCGGTTCCTTGTCCTCCTGGTTGTCCTTGTTGTAGGCGAGCGGCTGGCTCTTCATCAGCGTGAGCAGGGCGACCAGGTTGCCGTTGGTGCGGCCGCTCTTGCCGCGCACGAGCTCGGGCACGTCCGGGTTCTTCTTCTGCGGCATGATCGAGGAGCCGGTGCAGAAGCGGTCGGGCAGCTCGACGAAGTCGAACTGCGCGGAGGTCCAGAGCACGAGCTCTTCCGCCATGCGCGACAGGTGGGTCATGAGCAGTGCGGCGAAGGCGCAGAACTCGATGGCGAAGTCCCGGTCCGAAACCGCATCCAGTGAGTTTTCGCAGGGGCCGTCGAAACCGAGGGCGGCG
>CAJWWA010000191.1 GCA_913048495.1 uncultured Halieaceae bacterium | reverse complement strand
CAAGGTCAGGCCGGCATCCGTGAACCCGAGCCCCAGCAAGTTCCAGCCCCTCGTCATCCTCCTGCTCACCGCCGCACTGGTGGCGGTCGTCGGCTTCTGGGCCGCGGAGCGCGCCGGCGGCGGCCGCGTGCTGTCCTCAGGCCCCGGCGCCGGCAGCGGCGAGCGCTTCGAGTGGAAGCTGGTCACCACCTGGCCGAAGAACCTGCCCGGCCTCGGCACGGCGCCGGAGACCTTCGCCCGGCTCGTCGGCGAACTGAGCGACGGTCGGCTCACGGTGCGGGTCTACGGCGCCGGCGAGATCGTCCCTGCCCTCGGCGTGTTCGACGCGGTGTCCGGCGGCGTGGCCGAGATGGGCCATGGCGCCTCCTACTACTGGAAGGGCAAGATCCCCGCGGCGGTGTTCTTCACCGCCGTGCCCTTCGGCATGACGGCGCAGGAAATGAACGGCTGGCTGCACTACGGCGGCGGCGACGCACTCTGGCGCGAGACCTACGCGCCCTTCGGCGTGGTGCCCTTCGCCGGCGGCAGCACGGGTGTGCAGATGGCCGGGTGGTTCAACCGCGAGATCACCTCCACCGAGGACCTGCGCGGCCTGAAGATGCGCATTCCGGGGCTGGCCGGCGAGGTCTTCACGGCCGCCGGCGGCACGGCGGTGAACATCCCCGGGGGCGAGGTCTATACCTCCATGCAGACCGGCGTCATCGATGCCGTCGAGTGGGTGGGCCCCTACAACGACCTCGCCCTGGGCCTGCACGAGGTCGCGGAGTACTACTACTACCCGGGCTGGCACGAACCGGGGGCGATGCTCGAGTTCATCGTCAACGCCGATGCCCTGGCGACCCTGCCGGAAGACCTCAAGGCCATCGTCCGCGATGCGGCCCGGGCCACCAACCAGGACATGCTCGACGAGTTCACGGCGCGCAACAACGCCGCCCTGGAGACGCTGCTCGAGGAGCACGACGTGAAGCTGCGCCGCCTGCCGGACGACGTGCTCGCGCTGCTGAAGGAGAAAAGCGACGAGGTCATGGCCCGCCTGGTCGCCGGGGACCCGATGGCGCGCAAGGTCTACGCCTCCTACGGCGAGTTCCTCGAGGCGGTGCGCGCCTACCACGGTATCTCCGAGCAGGCCTACATCAATGCCCGCACGGCGGTACTCGGCGACCCCGTGCCCTAGCGCTTGATGGTGCGGGTGCGGCGCTTGTCGTCGATGGCGACGAAGATGAACTCGCCCTCGGTCACCTTGATGGGCTCGCCGTCGTGCGGCGAGTCGATCCAGACTTCGACCACGATGCGGATGGAGCTGCGGCCGATCTCGATCACGTCGCAGTAGCAGGACACCACCGCGCCCACGTGCACCGGCGTGATGAACGCCATACCCTCGATCGCCACCGTGGCCACCCGGCCGCCGGCGACCTCGCGCGCTGCGATCGCGCCGGCGAGGTCCATCTGTGACAGCAGCCAGCCGCCGAAGATGTCGCCCTCGGCGTTGGTGTCCTTGGGCATGGCGATGGTCTGCAGCGCCAGCTCGCCCTGGGGCGTCGGAGTGGAATCGATGTCGTTCATGGCAGTTCCCGGGTTGCCAGGGCTAGTCCGTGAGCGCCGCGGGCAGCCAGGTGGCGAGCTCCGGCCATTGCCAGAGGGCGGCGATCACGAGCAGCTGGATCACGATAAAGGGTATCACGCCGCGGTAGATCGCGCCTGTCGGGACCTGGTCGGCGGCCACGCCGCGCAGGTAGAACAGCGCGAAGCCGAAGGGCGGCGTGAGGAACGAGGTCTGCAGGTTGATGGCGATCATGATGCCGAGCCAGACCGGGTCCAGGCCCATCATCAGCAGCACCGGGCCGACGATCGGCACGACCACGAAGGTGATCTCGATGAAGTCGAGAATGAAGCCGAGGAGGAAGATCAGCACCATCACGAACAGGGTCGCGCCGAAGACGCCGCCGGGCAGGTCCGTGAGGAAGGCGTGGATCAGCTCCTCGCCGCCGAAGCCGCGGAACACCAGCGAGAACACGGCCGCGCCGACCAGGATCATGAACACCATGGCGGTGATTTCCAGCGTGTTGCGCAGCACGGCGCGCAGCCGCTCCCAGGGCATCTCGCCCTTGGCCAGGGCCAGCAGCCAGGCGCCCACGGCACCGACACCGGCCGCCTCCGTGGGGGTCGCGGCGCCGGCCAGGATGGAGCCGAGGACCACGGCGATGAGCGCCAGCGGCGGCACCAGCCCGCGCAGGAAGGCGAGCGTGTCCACCGGCTCGCGCCGGCCGGCGGGCATGAGCCCCGGGCGCAGCCAGGCGACCAGCAGCAGGAACACCATGTACAGCGCCACCAGCAGCAGCCCGGGGATGATCGCGCCCATGAACAGGTCGCCGACGGAGACGGTGTCCGGGCTGAACACGTTCATGCGCAGCTGCGCCTGCTGGTAGGCGCTGGAGAGGATGTCGCCGAGGAGCACGAGGGCGATGGACGGCGGGATGATCTGGCCGAGGGTGCCGGTGGCGCAGATGGTGCCGGTGGCGATGGCCGGGCTGTAGCCGGCGCGGAGCATGCTCGGCAGCGACAGCAGCCCCATGGTCACCACGGTGGCGCCGACGATGCCGGTACTCGCCGCGAGCAGCATGCCGACGATGACCACGGAGAGGGCGAGGCCCCCGCGCACCCCGCCGAGCAGGTGCGCCATGTTGTCGAGCAGTTCCTCGGCGACCTTCGACTTCTCGAGGATGACCCCCATCAGCACGAACAGCGGCACCGCGATCAGCGTGGTATTGCTCATGGTGCCGAAGAGCCGGCCGGGCAGGGCGGAGAGGAAGGACGCGTCGAAGACACCGGCGATGATCCCGCCGGCGGCGAAGGTGAGCGCCGTGCCGGCGAGCGTGAAGGCCACCGGGTAGCCGAGCATGAGCAGCAGGCAGACGGCCGCGAACAGCCACAGGGCGATGGTGCCGTCCATCAGGCCGTCGTGTCCCCGGCGAGCGTGAGCGCGTTGCGCAGGATCTCGGCCACCCCCTGCAGGGCCAGGTTCGCCGCCATGAGCGGCAGCAGGGTCTTGAGCAGGAACACGGCGGGGATGCCGCCCGCGTCCGCGGAGGTCTCGTGCACGGACCAGGCCTGGGCGACGAAATCGACGCTGCCAAGGCCGATCACGGCGCACAGCGGCAGCAGGAATACGATGCCGCCGAGGCTGTCGACCCAGGCCCGGGTACGCGGCGTGAAGCGCTGGTAAAAAATGTCCACGCGCACGTGGGCGCCGTTCTTCAGGGCGTAGGCGGCGCCGAGCATGAACCCGGTGGCGTGGAGGTAGGTGACCGCCTCCTGGGCGGCGATGGAGCCCAGTTCGAGGCCGTAGCGCATGAGCACCACCGCGGCCGTGAGCAGCGCCATGGCCGCGACCAGCCAGGCGAGGACGTTGCCGCAGGTCCCGGTAAAGGCATCGATGAGCTGCACCAGCCGGCGCACCCGGGTCATGGCGGGGTGATCCTTTTTGATTATTCGCGCGAAGGGTATCATAGCGCGCTCCTGCCGCGGCCCCGCGGCGGCGTCCCGCGGCACACCCCGGCCATCACCCGGTCAGATAAAGGAAGGCTTCCATGCTCACCGTGATCTCGCCCGCCAAGACCCTCGATTTCGAGACCGCGCCGACGACCCGCCGGGCCACGCAGCCGGCGTTTCTCGATGCCGCGGCCGAGCTGGTGGAGGACGCCCGCGGCCTCTCCCCCGACGCCATCCGCGACCTCATGGGCGTGAGCGGGAAGATCGCCGAGCTCAACCACGAGCGCTTCATGAACTGGTCGCCGCCCTTCGACCTCGGCAACGCCAAGCAGGCGCTGCTCGCCTTCCGCGGTGATGTCTACACCGGCCTGGAGGCCGAGACGCTGGACAGCGCGGGTCTGGCCTTTGCCCAGAAGCACCTGCGTATCCTGTCCGGGCTCTACGGCCTGCTGCGTCCCCTCGACCTGATGCAGCCCTACCGGCTCGAGATGGGCCTGAAGTTCGCCAACCGCGGCGGCGCCAACCTGTACGCGTTCTGGGGCGACCGCATTACGCGCACCCTGGACCGGCAGCTCGGCAAAAGCGGCAGCCGGGTACTGGTGAACCTCGCCTCCAACGAGTACTTCAAGGCGGTGCAGCCGAAGGCCCTGGACGCGGAGATCGTGACGCCGGTGTTCAAGGACCTGAAGGGCGGCAAGTACAAGATCATCTCCTTCTACGCCAAGAAGGCGCGGGGCCAGATGGCGCGCTACATCATCGACAACGCGATCAACGACCCGGAAGCGCTCAAGGACTTCGACGTCGCCGGCTACCGCTACCGCCGCGACGAATCCACTGCGCGGGAGCTGGTCTTCACCCGTGACACCCCGCCCTGATGGCTGACGGGAACAGCCACCAGGTCATCATCATCGGTGCCGGCATGTCCGGCCTGTGCATGGGTATCGCCCTGCTCAGGCGCGGCATCCGCGACTTCGTCATCCTGGAGAAATCACCCGCCGTCGGCGGCACCTGGTACGACAACAGCTACCCCGGCGCCTGCTGCGACGTGCCCTCGGTGCTGTACAGCTACTCCTTCGCGCCGAAGGCGGACTGGAGCCGGCGGCACGCGCCGCACGACGAGATCCGCGCCTACTTCGAGGACACGGCCGCGCAGTTCGGGCTGCGCCCGCACCTGCGCCTGTCGACCGCCGTGAAGCGGGCGGCCTTCGGCGACGACGGCCGCTGGCAGGTGGAGCTCGAGAGCGGCGAGCGGCTGTCGGCGCGGGCGCTGGTCAGCGGGCTCGGCCAGCTCAACGTGCCCTTCACCCCCGCGTTTCCCGGCGCGGACCGCTTCCGCGGCGAGACCTTCCATTCCGCGCGCTGGAACCACGCCGTGTCGCTGGCCGGCAAGCGGGTGGCGGTGATCGGCACCGCCGCGAGCGCGATCCAGTTCATCCCCCCGGTAGCCCGGGAGGCGGCGCAGCTCTACGTCTACCAGCGCAGCCCGAACTACATCGTGCGCCGCGGCGACCGCGCCTACCACGACTGGGAGAAGTCGCTGTTCGCGCGCCTGCCGCTGGCGCAGAAGCTCGCCCGGCTGCTGGTCTGGCTGCGTGGCGAGTGGGTCCTGTACCCGGTGCTGCGCAGCCGGAGCCGTATCGCCCGCGCGCTGCTCGAGCGCAAGAGCCGGCAGTTCCTCGAGGAGGAGGTCGACGACCCCGCGCTGCGGCGGGCGCTGACGCCGGACTACCGCATCGGCTGCAAGCGCATCCTGTTCTCCGACGACTACTACAGCGCCTTCCGGCGCAGCACCGTGGAGCTGGTGACCGCGCCCATCGAGGGCATCGACGAACAGGGGGTGCGCAGCGCCGACGGCAGGGATCGGCCGGTGGACGTGATCATCTACGGCACCGGCTTCCAGACGCACCCGATGCAGGGCCAGGTCGAGTTCGTCGGCCGCGACGGGCGCTCCCTCGGCGAGGCTTGGGCCGACGGCGAGGAGGCCTACCGGGGCGTGTGCACCGCGGGCTTCCCGAACTTCTTCATGCTCTACGGGCCGAACAGCAACCTCGGCAGCAACTCGATCATCTTCATGGTGGAGCGGCAGTGCCGCTACGTGGCCGCCTGCATCGACAAGCTGCTGGTCCACGACCTCGCGCGCCTCGAGGTGAACCCCGGCGTGCAGCGGGCCTATAACGACCGCATGCAGGGCGAGCTGGCGCAGACCGTGTGGGCCGCCGACTGCGACAGCTGGTACAAGGATGCCGAGGGCCGGATCAGCAACAACTGGCCCCGGTCCACCGCGGCCTACTGGTGGCACATGCGCGCACCGGACTTCGCCGACTTCGACATGGCCTGAGGCGACCGTGTCGACGCTGCCCTTCTCCCAGGCCTGCGAGAACAACCGCGAACCGATCCTGGCGGTGCTCCGTGAGGCCTTCGCCGACCGTACGGCCGTGCTCGAGATCGGCGCCGGCACCGGCCAGCACGCCACCGCCTTCGCCCCGGCCATGCCCTGGCTGCGCTGGCAGCCCACCGAGCACCCGGACGCCCTCGCCGTCCTCGAGCCGCGCTGCCGCGCATGTCCCGCGCCGAACCTCGAGGCCCCGCGCGCGCTCGACGTGTGCGACCGGCCCTGGCCGGTGCCCGTGCCGGACGGCGTATTCACGGCGAACACGCTGCACATCATGCCCTGGGCGGCGACGGAAGCCCTGTTCGAGGCGCTGGCCGGGGCGGCCGCGGGCACGCTGCTGGCGGTCTACGGGCCCTTCAACTACGGCGGGCGCTATACGTCCGAGAGCAACGCGCAGTTCGACCAGTGGCTGGCGGCGCGCTCACCGCACAGCGCCATCCGTGACTTCGAGGCGGTGGACAGGGTGGCTGTCGGCGCGGGCTTTGCCCTCGCGGCGGACCACGCCATGCCCGCGAACAACCGCCTGCTGCTCTGGCGCCGCGGCTGAGCGTCAGCCGGCGTCTTCGGCCCGGAAGGGCAGCAGCTTTGCCGCCTCCCGGCGGTAGGACTCCACGTGGTCCAGCTCCTCGCGGGTGAAGGCGGCCACGGCATCGGCCAGCGCCGGCTCGGCGATCCAGTGGCTGGAGCGGGTGTGGATGGGTTCGAAGCCGCGCTGGATCTTGTGCTCGCCCTGGGCACCGGGGTCGAAGCGGCCGATGCCCTCAGCGATGCAGTAGTCGATCCCGCGGTAGTAGCAGGCC
>CAJWWA010000190.1 GCA_913048495.1 uncultured Halieaceae bacterium | reverse complement strand
CCGGTGGCGGATTGCGCGGTGACGGCCGTGACCTTCGACGGCGACCGCGGCGAGGCCATGGCCATGGGCGAGCGCACGCCGCTGGCCCTGCTGGACGGCCCCGCCTCCGGGCGCATGGCCGTGGCGGAGGCGATCACCAACATCTGCGCGGCGCCGATCGATGCGCTCGCCGACGTGAAACTCTCGGCGAACTGGATGTGCGCCGCGGGGGTCGGCCACGAAGACGCCATCCTGTTCGACACGGTGCGGGCCGTCGGCATGGAGTTCTGCCCGGCCCTGGGCCTCACTATCCCGGTGGGCAAGGACTCCATGTCCATGCGCACGGCGTGGGAGGAGGCTGGCGAAGCGCGGGCGGTGACGGCGCCGGTCTCGCTCATCGTGTCCGCCTTCGCCCCGGTCGCGGACGTGCACCGGGTGGCCACGCCGCAGCTCGACCCGGCGGCGGACGCCGCGCTGCTGCTGCTCGATCTCGGCCGCGGCGCCGGCCGCCTCGGCGGCTCCGCGCTGTGCCAGGTCTACGGCGGCCTCGGCGATACCCCCGCGGACATCGACCGCCCCGGCGACCTCGCCGGCCTCTTTGCGCTGGTGCAGTGGGGGCTCGCCCGCGGCGATCTGCTCGCCTACCACGACCGCTCCGACGGCGGTGTCATCACCACGCTGCTGGAGATGGCCTTCGCCGGCCGCTGCGGCCTCGCCGTCGACCTGCCGGCGGCGCCCTCCGCGCTGGCGGCGCTCTTCAGCGAGGAAGCCGGCGCGGTGCTGCAGGTGCCGCGGCGGGCGCTCCCCGCCTGGCGGGAGCAGGCCGAGGCGCTGGGCATCGCGCCGTGCCTGGCCGAGATCGGCCACGCGGTGCCCGGCGATGACGTCACCGTGGCGGTGGGCGGCGAGCCGGTGCTCGACGACCGCCGCTCCCGGCTGCAGGCACTCTGGGCCTCGACCAGCCACGCGCTGCAGCGGCTGCGCGACAACCCCGAGTGCGCCGACGAGGAATTCGCCCGCATTACCGCCGAGGACCCGGGCCTCAACGCCGAGCTCGCCTTCGACCCGGCGGAGGACGTGACCGCACCCTTCATCGCGACCGGGCAGCGGCCGCGGGTGGCGGTGCTGCGGGAGCAGGGCGTCAACGGCCAGGTGGAGATGGCCGCGGCGTTTCACCGCGCCGGCTTCGCCGCCGTGGACGTACACATGAGCGATCTCGCGGCGGGCCGCCAGGATCTCGCCCGCTTCGACGGCCTCGTGGCCTGCGGCGGCTTCTCCTACGGTGACGTGCTCGGCGCCGGGGAAGGCTGGGCCAAGGCCATCCGCTACAACGACGACCTGCGCGAGGCCTTTGCCGCCTTCTTCGCCCGCGCCGACAGCTTCACCCTCGGCGTGTGCAACGGCTGCCAGATGCTGTCGACGCTGCGCGAGCTGGTGCCCGGCGCGGCGCACTGGCCGCGCTTCCTGCGCAACCGCAGCGAACAGTTCGAGGCGCGCCTGTCGCTGGTGCGCGTGGAGGCCTCCCCGTCGCTGTTCCTCGCCGGCATGGCGGGCTCGCAGCTGCCGGTGGCGGTGGCCCACGGCGAGGGCCGCGCGGCCTTTGCCTCGGACGCGGACCGCGAGGCCTGCGAGGCCGCGGGGCTGGTCGCCCTGCGCTACCTCGAGAACGACGGCAGCGTGGCCGAGCGGTACCCGGCGAACCCCAACGGCTCGCCGGGCGGCATCACCGGGCTCAGCAGCGCCGATGGCCGCGCGACGATCATGATGCCGCACCCGGAGCGGGTGCTGCGCGGGGTGAACTTCTCCTGGGCGCCGCGGGCGTGGGGCGACGACGGTCCCTGGCTGCGGCTGTTCCGCAACGCGCGGGCCTGGCTGGGCTGACAGCGCTGCCCTTGTGACTGCGGCGCCGTGCTCTATAATGGCGCCTTTTTTCCGCCGGGCGCGTTTCCCGCGCCCGCGAACCGGGCCCGACGATGCTGAACAAATACCCCCTGTGGAAATACCTCCTGGTGCTGGGCGTCGTGTGCCTCGGCCTGCTCTACGCCGCGCCGAACCTGTACACGCCGGACCCGGCGCTGCAGATCACCGGTGAAAGCAGTGCCCAGGTCATCGACGAGGCGACCCTGCGCCGGGCCACGGACGCGCTGGAAGAAGCGGGCATCGACCACTTCGGGGAGGAAATCGACGAGGACGGCCGCAACGCCCTGATCCGCCTGCGCAGCCGCGACGCGCAGCTGCGGGCGCAGGCGCGGGTGTCCCGGGCCCTCGGCGACGGCTTCATCATCGCCCTGAACCTCGCGCCGACGACGCCGGACTGGCTCCTCGCCGTGGGCGCGCAGCCAATGAAGCTCGGCCTCGACCTCTCCGGCGGTGTGCACTTCAAGCTCGAGGTGGACGTGGACGCCGCTGTTGAACGCCGCATGGAGTACTACTACAGCGCCATCCGCCGCGCCCTGCGCGAGGAGCGCATCCGCGGCCGGGTCACCCTCGACGGTGACCGGCGCGTGGCCCTCGAATTCCGCAGCGAGGAAGACCGGGAGGCGGCGCGCAGCATCGTTGCCGACAACCACCCGGAGCTGCTCCTTGACCGCATCGACGAAGAGAACAGCTGGCGCCTCCATGCGGATATGACCGACGTCAGCGTCGACGAGATCATCGACTACGCCGTCAGCCAGAACCTCACCACCCTGCGCAACCGGGTCAACGAGCTCGGCGTTTCCGAGCCACTGGTGCAGCGCCAGGGCCGCGCCCGCATCGTCGTGGAACTGCCCGGCATCCAGGACACGGCGGAAGCCAAGCGGATTCTCGGCAAGGTCGCCAACCTCGAGTTCCGCCTCGTGGCCGGCCCGGATGCGCCGGCGGCCGAGAAGCAGCGCTTCGAGTACCGCAGCGAGGAGCGCGCCGGTGCCTACGAGTGGCTGGAGCGCGACATCATCATCACCGGCGAGCGGGTGTCCAATGCTCAGGCCAGCTTCGACCAGAACGGCCAGCCCAACGTGCAGATCAGCCTCGACAGCGAGGGCGGCACGCTCATGAACCGGGCCACCCGCGACAACGTCAAGCGGCGCATGGGCGTGCTGTTCATCGAGCGCAAGTACCGCACCCGCTACGAAGAGCAGCCGGACGGCAGCGAGGTGCCGGTGAAGGTCCCCTACGACGAGAAGAAGCTGCTCACCGCCCCGGTGATCCAGCAGGCCCTCGGCGCCCAGTTCCAGATCACCGGCCTCGACAGCCCCATGGAGGCGTCGGAGCTGGCGCTCATGCTGCGGGCCGGCGCGCTGGCCGCGCCGATCACCTTCGTGGAGGAGCGCACCGTGGGCCCGTCCCTGGGTGCCGAGAACATCCGCCTCGGCGTGAAGTCCGTGCAGGTGGGCCTGGCGCTGGTCGTGGTGTTCATGGTGCTCTACTACCGGGTCTTCGGCCTCTGCGCCGTGGTCGCGCTGACAGCGAACCTCATGCTGCTGGTGGCCTTCATGTCGCTCATCGGCGCCACCCTGACGCTGCCCGGTATTGCCGGCATCGTGCTCACCGTCGGCATGGCGGTGGACGCCAACGTGCTGATCTTCGCGCGCATACGCGAGGAACTGCGCGAGGGCAGGGCGCCGCAGATGGCGATCCACACCGGCTTCGAGCGTGCCGTGTCGACCATCCTCGACGCCAACATCACCACGCTCATCGTCGCCGTGATCCTCTACGCCGTGGGCACGGGCCCGATCAAGGGCTTCGCGGTGACCCTGTCCATCGGCATCCTGACCTCCATGTTCACCGCGATCATGGGGACCCGGGCGCTGGTCAACCTGATCTACGGGGGGCGGCGGCTGCGCCACCTCGCCATCGGCAAGGACATCGTGCAGGGGGACGCGGCATGAAGGTGTTCAACTTCATGGGCTGGCGCCTGGCGGCGGTGGTCTTCTCGGCCGTGCTGCTGGTGACGTCCATCGGCTCGCTGGCGGTGCGCCAGCTCGAGTGGGGCCTCGATTTCACCGGGGGCACGCTGGTCGAGGTGCACTACGGCGACAGCGCCGACCTCGACGCGATCCGCAACACGCTGGACAGCGGCGGCTACGAAGGTGCGACGGTGGTCAGCTTCGGCACCGACCAGGACGTGCTCATCCGCCTGCCGTCGGGCTTCACCGATGCCGACGGCGCCGCGGTGCTGGCCGTGCTGAGCGACGCTTCCGACGCCGCGGTGGAGCTGCGCCGCACGGAGTTCATCGGCCCGCAGGTGGGCGAGGAGTTGCGTGAGCAGGGCGGCCTGGCCATGCTGCTGGCCCTCGGCCTGGTGATGCTCTATATCGGCTTCCGCTTCCAGCTCAAGTTTGCCGTGGGCGCCGTCGCCGCGCTGGTGCACGACGTGCTCATCACCCTCGGTTTCTTCTCCGTGCTCGGGCTGGAGTTCGACCTCACGGTGCTCGCGGCCCTGCTGGCGGTGATCGGCTACTCGCTCAACGACACCATCGTCGTGGCAGACCGCATCCGCGAGAACTTCCGCAAGCTGCGCCGCGCCGAGCCGGTGGAGGTGATCAATATCTCCCTCTCCGAGACCCTGGGCCGCACCCTGGTCACCTCGCTGACGACCCTGCTGGTCCTGATCTCTCTGGCCGTCTTCGGTGGCGAAATGATCCACGGCTTCGCCGTGGCGCTCATCGTCGGGGTCGTGATCGGGACCTACTCGTCGATCTACGTGTCGGCGACGACCCTGCTGCTCATGGGCGTCAGCAAGGAAGACCTGATGATCCCGGTGAAGGAAGGGGCGGAGCAGGACGACCTGGTGCCCTGAGGCGGGTAGTCCCGCCCCGCGCCGCCGCTATTGGCGCGCGCCCGCCAGCGGCCGCGCCGCCTGCAGCACTGCCTTGAAGCACTTGGGGTTGCCGCAGGCGATGTTACCGCTCTCCAGGTAGTTCTCGGACCCGTCGAGGTCCGCCACCAGGCCGCCGGCCTCGCGCACTAGCAGGCTGCCGGCGGCCATGTCCCAGCGCGCCAGGCCGATTTCCCAGAACGCGTCCAGGCGCCCGGCGGCGACGTAGGCGAGGTCCAGCGAGGCGGCGCCGGCGCGGCGGATCCCGGCGCATTTCGCGGCGAGCACGGCGAGGGTCTTCGAGTAGGTGGCCAGGTGCTGATCACAGTGGCCGCGGAAGGGGATGCCGGTGCCGAGGAGGGCGCCGTCGAGGCTGTCGTATTTGCTCACCCGCACGCGGCGGCCATTGAGCTGTGCCCCGCGGCCGCGGGAGGCGGTGAACTCCTCCCGGCGCACCGGGTCGAGGACCACCGCGTGCTCCACCCTGCCCCGGTGCAGGCAGGCGATGGACACCGCGTAGTGGGGAATGCCGCGGAGGAAGTTGGTGGTGCCGTCCAGCGGGTCGATCACCCACTGGTACTCGGCGTCCGGGTCACCGACCAGCCCCGATTCCTCGCCCAGGAAGGCGTGGCCCGGGTAGGCGCGCTTGAGCTGCTCGACGATGATCTCCTCCGCGCGCTCGTCCACCTCGGATACGAAGTCGTTGGCGTCCTTGATGCGCACCTGCAGGCGATCGAGATCGTCGGAGGCGCGCACGATGTGCTCGCCGGCCCGGCGCGCGGCGCGCAGGGCGATGTTGATCATGGGTTCCATGGTGATTCCCGGTGGATGATGTTTCCCGGCGACGTGCCTCGCCGCGGGCGCTTCGCACGGCCCGTCGGGCGCGGAGTATAACAGAGGGCGGCGGCGCTCTGGTAAACTGACGGGTCAACAGCCGCTTGGCAACGTCCACGCAGATTCAGCCAGGGAGGCCCCGTGCGGCCCGAACTCATCGACATCGTCCTCGTGAACACCTCGCACCCCGGCAACATCGGCGCGGTGGCCCGGGCGATGAAGAACATGGGTCTGTCCCGGCTGACCCTGGTGGCGCCGCGGCAGTTCCCCGACGACATGGCCACCTCCCGGGCTACGCACGCGGTGGATCTGCTGCAGGCGGCGCGGGTTGTCCCCGACCTCGACAGCGCCATCGGCGATGCGCAGTTCGTGGTGGGCACCAGCGCCCGCGGGCGACGCATTCCCTGGCCCGTGCAGGACCCGCGGCGCTGCGCCGCGCGCATGGGTGCGGCCTCGGATGCCGGCCAACGGGTTGCCGTGCTCTTCGGGCGCGAGGACCGGGGGCTCACCAACGACGAGCTGAACCGCTGCAACCTGCACCTGCACATCCCCTCCGACGAGGCATACACCTCCCTGAACCTCGCCATGGCCGTGCAGATCGTCTGCTACGAGCTGCGCATGCTCGCCGTGGCGGATGCGCTGCCGGCGGCGGAGACCGCGGAATGGGATACGCCCTTCAGCACCCAGGCGAACATGGAGCGCTTCTACGCCCACCTCGAGGCGACACTCGGCGCCATCGGTTTTCTCAACCCGGCTGCGCCGCGGCAGCTGATGCCGCGGCTGCGGCGGCTGTTCGGGCGCGTGCGCCTCGACGAGATGGAGCTGAACATTCTCCGCGGCATCCTCACTGCCACCGATGAGCAGGTCGAGCGCGCCGGCGGCCCCGTATTCGGGACGCAGCGTACCGGGAGCGAGCCATGAAGAGGCCGATCTACTTCGACTACCTGGCGACCACCCCGGTGGACCCGCGCGTGGCCGAGGCCATGGCCGAGTGCCTGACCCTCGACGGCACCTTCGGCAACCCGGCGTCCCGCTCCCACCGCTACGGCTGGGAAGCGGAGATGCGTGTCGAGAA
>CAJWWA010000189.1 GCA_913048495.1 uncultured Halieaceae bacterium | reverse complement strand
CTTTGCAAAACGAACCTTTGTTCCATCTTCTAATCGATAACCCACACGAGATGCTTCACCGTCGGCTGTGGTCAAAGAGAGGTTAGAAATATGGATAGGCGCTTCTTTTTCAACAATTCCTCCTTGAGGGTTTTGAGCGCTTGGCTTGGCGTGTTTCTTGATCAAATTAATTCCCTCAATGATAGCTTTGTTTTGATCACGCATCACTTTGACTACCCTGCCTTCAGAACCTTTATGCTCCCCAGCTATAACAAGTACCTTGTCGTCTCTTTTAATTTTTATCTTGCCCATAACTTGGTTTTAAAGCACTTCCGGCGCCAATGATACAATTTTCATAAATTGCTTATCTCTAAGCTCTCTCGCCACAGGACCAAAAACACGTGTTCCAATCATTTCTCCAGTAGGATTCAGTAACACTCTATTAATTCCGCATCTATTATAAAATGTTTGGTAGATCGCCTTGTACCGACCAAATTATTTAAAGCTGGGAAGGGTGCGCTGACCAACCATAAATATTATCCAAGGTCTTGCCCATCAGTTGGGCTTTTTCACTTAAACTGAGCGGTGCACTGTCAAGAAAGCAGTCCACACTTTCTCTGTAAGAAACAAACTTAACCGCGCGCGTCCAATCCGTACCCCACATACATCTTTCGAGCGAAAACCTGGAGAAAACTTCTTGTAAAGGATCCCAGATGTCAGAAAATGGAAAAGCTTGGTGTGATAGAGTACAGACGCCCGTAATCTTAATTACGACGTTATCATGACTTGCGAGTTCTAAAACCTTTTGTAGTTTAGAGAAAGGATTGTCGGGGACTGGTGGTTTGAATGGTTGCTTTATACCCAAATGGTCAATGACCAGCCTAGTATTGGGGTATTGTTTTGCCAAGCGGCCAGCCTCCTCAACATTTTCCCAACAAAGAAGGTTTACAGGAAAGTTACACCTTGAGGCCGTCCTCATTACCACATCTAGGCCGTGTTCACTTAAATCTCTTTGCTCCTCGTAAGCCAACATTAGCCTTATCGCCACAGCTCCCTTATTCTTGGCCCATTCTTGTATGATTTCACCGACTTCTGGTTTATTGGGATCTACTGGCTTTACCAACCTAAACTTATTGGGGTATTTCTCATAAACACTAATAGCGTAGCTGGCGTCATATCTGTACATAGTCCAGGGGGAGACCAAAATTGCGCCATCCACACCCCCTTTACCCAATTTTGTACAGATGGCCGCCAGTGCTGGTGCATCAAGCAAGGGCGCTGCCAGTAAATGGCACACCGCAACATAGCAATCGGCCGCACCGCTTTCAGCTAAATGCAGCGCGCGCCCAGGCGCGCACCGGCAACGGTACTGGCGCACCGGATCAGTGCGCCCGGAGGCAGGATCATGCAACTCGATAGCGTCGACCTGGCGATGGACGGCGACCGCGCGGCACAGGCGCTGGACAGCGCTCTCGCGAACACCGGCTTCGCGGCCGTTCGCAACATCGGTATCGACGCCGGCGCCCTGCGAAGTGTCTTCGACGCCGCCGCCGGCTTCTTCCACGCCGACCCGGCGTTCAAGGCGCGCTTCGCCTATCGCAGTGCGGCGGAGAATTTCGGCTACCACGCACCGGGGGAGGAGTTCCTTGACCCGGCCGGCAGCCCGGACCTGAAGGAAACCCTCACCCTGCGCAACCTGCTCCACCGGGAGATCGAGCCGGAGCGCTGGCCCTCCGCCGCCTTTGGCGAGCTCATGACCGCCTTCTACGGGGACTGCCTGGCGGCGGCGTATCGCCTGTTGCGCCTGCTGGCAACGGTCCTCGACGTACCCGAGGATTTCTTCGTGCACTGCCACCGCGGCGAGAACGTCACCCTGCGCCTGCTGCACTACCCGCCGCTTCCCGGCGAGGCCGGGCAGCTTGGCGCGGCCGCGCACACCGACTACGGCATGCTGACCCTGCTGTTCCAGGACGATGTCGGCGGCCTGGAGGTACGCGATGCGAACGGCAGCTGGCAGCCCGTCGCGCCCGTGCCCGATGCGGTCGTGATCAACGCCGGCGACCTCCTCGAGCGCTGGACCAACGGCCGCTACCGCTCGACCTGGCACCGCGTGCAGCCGCGCACCGACGGGCGCGAGCGTTTTTCCATCGCGTTCTTCGTCGATCCGGACAGCGCGACACCGGTCGAGGTCCTGCCCGCCTGCCTGGCGCACGGCGACCCGGGGCGTTTTCCGCCGATCACCGCCGGGGAGCACGTGCAGGCCCGGCTGCGCCGCTCCCAGGAGGCGGCGGCCCGGCGGCCCGGCCCGTGAGCGCCCTCAGCCAGCGACGGCTGCTCCTGGCCGGCGCCGCTGCCTGGAGTATTTCCACGCTGTTCAGCGCCATGAAGCCGGTGCTGATCACCCGCTACGGGCAGGAACTCGGCACCCCCGCCGCCTGGGCGGCCCTGGTCGCCGCGGTGCCGTTCCTCGGTATCGCCGCGGCCTCGCCGCTCTTCGGCGCCCTGCGCATCCGCGCCTCCGTGCGCACCCTCGGCATCACCGTCGGCGGGCTCCTGGTCCTCCTGGAACTCGCCAGCGCCGCCGTGTTCGACCGCGTGGCCCCGGTCATCGGCCTGCAGGCCCTGGCCGGGCTTTGCTGCGGCCTGCTCATGGGTGCGACGAGCCGCGTCGTGGCCGTTAGCCCCGACGCGGAAACCGCCTTCGGGATCGTCGACATGGTGGCGGTGGCGCTGATGTCCGCCATGATCGCCGGCGCCGGCTTCGCGGTGCAGCAGGGCGGGCTGGCCGGGGCCTACCTGTTCGCGGCGGCGGTCGCCGCGATGCTCGCGCTGCTGGTCGCCCAGTACCCGGAAACGCCGGTGCTCAGGCACCACCACGACCGCAGCCTGCCGCCGCTGGTGATCGCACCGCGGGCCGTCGTGGTCGTGCTCATGGGGGTTGCCTTCGTGAGTTTCAGCGGTCTCGGTTTCGCCTTCATGTTCACCCTCGCCCTCGGCCACGGCCTGGGCTACGACAGCGCGGGTCGCAGCATCGGGCTGTTGCTGCTGCTCTCGGCCAGCGGCTGCCTCGCCGGCGGCGTGGCCTGTGCCCGCTTCGGGCCGGCGCGGCCGCTGGCCCTGGCCTTCATCACCTGCGGCGCCGGCTGGTGGATTGCCATCCACGCCGGCAGCGGCGCGGCCTTCTTCGCCGGCCTGGTGCCCGCGATTTTCGCGCTGCAGTTCTGCTTTCCGGTACTCATCGCCCTGGCGGGTCAGCTGGATGCGCACGGGCGCTGGGCGGCCATCGCCACGCCGGCCATCACCAGCGGCTTCGCCTGGGCCGCGATCCTCGCCGGCCTGGTGGCCGGCCGCTGGGGCGTGCCGGCCCTGGCTACCGCCTGTGCGGGGGGCATGGCCGCCTGCCTGGCGATGCTCTGGTACGTGGCGCCCCGGCGCCGGCGGTCTCCTCCCCTGCAGCCGGCCTGAGCGGGCTCGCCCCGCACCGGGTGTAAGGGTCCGCCAGCGCGCGTAAACTGTGCGCCACACTCCCGGGCCCGGACATGCTGAAAGTCTTCCTACTGCTCAGCGGCGTGATCGCCCTCGTGGTGGTGATTCACTACGAGTTCCTGTACCGCTTCACGGTCATCATGCCGCGGCTGAACGTGCGCCATCGCTTCCGCATCGTGTTCGGCGTGCTGGCCGCGCTGGTCGCGCACGCCGTCGAGGTGTGGATCTTCGGGCTGCTCTACCTCTACATGCACCGCAGCGACCACTGGGGCGAGCTGGTGGGCAACTTCTCCGGCACGCTCCTCGACGCGGTGTACTATTCCTTTACCACCTACTCCACCCTCGGGCTCGGGGATATCGAGCCGCACGGCGACATCCGCTACGCGACCGGCCTCGAATCCCTGGTCGGCCTGGTCCTCATCACCTGGACCGCATCCTTCCTCTACCTGGAGATGACGCGCTACTGGGACCGGGACTAGGCCGCTACCCCACACCCATGCCAGGGAGGGCACCACCATGGCACAGCTCACGCTCAGGCCGGCAGAGCCGGCGGACTGCACTCAGATCCTTGCCTTCATCCGCGGCCTCGCCGAGTACGAGCGCGAGCCCGAGGCGGTGGAGGCCACCGAGGCACACCTCGAGCGCACGCTGTTCGCCGAGGAACCGAAGGTCTTCGGCATCATGGCCGAGCTCGACGGCGCGCCGGCAGGGTTCGCGGTCTATTTCTACAACTACTCCACCTGGCTCGGCCGGCACGGCCTCTACCTCGAGGACCTCTTTGTCGACCCGGCCCTGCGCGGCCGCGGTGTCGGCCTGGCCCTGCTCCGGCACCTCGCCGGTATCGCCGTGGCCGAGGGCTGCGGCCGCTTCGAGTGGATGGTGCTCGACTGGAACGAGCCGGCGATCGATTTCTACCGCGCGGCGGGGGCCGTCGCCATGGACGAGTGGACCGTCTACCGGCTGAGCGGCGAGGCGCTCCGCGCGTTCGCAGCGGGCGGCGGGGCGCCCTGAACAACGCATTTGCGTCGAACAGCCCGCCTACTGCGATGAAACTGCAATGAAAACGCCGCGCGGGAGGGACTCCGCCCTATAATGGCCCCATGACCCTCGACGACCTCCTGCACGACAAGCGCCGCCTTTTCTGGGTGCTCCAGCTCATCGGCTGGAGCGGCTGGGCGATGTCGTTCTACCTCGGGGTGCTGGTCTGGGGGGAGCCACCGGACAACTACCTCTGGTACCTGCCGGTGGTATCGGGCATCGGTCTGCTGATCACGCTCGCCCTGCGTTGGCTCTACCGGCTGACCTGGGAGGCGTCCCTGGGGCGCCGCGTCTTCGCCATTCTAGCCGGGTCCTGGTGCGCCGGTGCGTCCTGGATGGCCTGCCGGGCGACCATTTTCGCCAGCGCCTTCCCCAAGGAGCACGCCGCCCAGGACACCGGGAAGAGCGAGTTCCTCTCCTACTTCAGCGGCTCCATCTCGGCCTTCTGGGTCATGCTCGTGTGGAGCGCCCTCTACTTCGGCATCAAGTACTACCTCCTTGCCCAGGAGGAGAAGCAGCGCAGCCTCAAGGCCATGAGCATGGCCCAGGACGCGCAGCTCAAGATGCTGCGCTACCAGCTCAACCCGCACTTCCTCTTCAACACGCTGAACGCCATCTCCACGCTCATCCTCGACCAGGACACGAAACTCGCCAACGACATGGTCATGCGCCTGTCACGCTTCCTCCGCTACTCGCTGGACAACGACCCGATGCAGCGGGTCACCGTGGCCGAGGAGGTCGACGCGCTGAAACTCTACCTCGATATCGAGCAGGTCCGCTTCGGGGACCGGCTGACGCTGCATTTCAACATCGATCGCAGGGCCGCCGATGCGCTGATCCCGAGCCTGCTGCTGCAGCCCATCGTCGAGAACTCCATCAAGTACGCCATCGCCCAGTCCGTGGGCGGCGGCAGCATCGGCGTCTCCGCGAGCATCACAGGCGGCGAGCTGCAGCTCGAGGTGGCCGATGACGGCCCGGGGCTGGACCTGCGCAACGGCCGGCTGCCGAAAGGGGGCGGGGTCGGCCTGGTCAACATCCGCGAGCGCCTGAAGCAGCTCTACGGCGACCGGCAGTCCTTCCGGCTGTCGACGACGGAGCCGCACGGGCTCACCATTACCATCACCCTGCCCGTCGAGCGCAGTATCCCGGGGGATCCGAAGTCATGAACACGCTTACCGCCATCATCGTCGACGATGAGAGCCTCGCCCGCCGCGGCCTCGCCGTGCGCCTGCAGCAGCTGCCCCAGGTGGACGTGGTGGCCGAGTGCGCCAACGGCGAGGAAGCCCTCGTCGCCATCGCGCAGCACGCGCCGGACCTGGTGTTCCTCGATATACAGATGCCGGGCATGGATGGCTTCCAGGTGGTGAACGAGCTCCAGGGCGACGCCATGCCCATGGTGGTCTTCGTCACCGCCTACGACGAGTACGCCGTGGAGGCCTTTCGCGTGCATGCCGTCGACTATGTGCTCAAACCCATCGACGACGACCGGCTGCACGAGGCCGTGGAGCGCGCCGTGGCGCACCGGGACCAGCAGGCGAGCAGCGAGAGCAAGGAGAAGCTCGTCAAGCTGGTGATGAGCATGACCGGCGAGAGCGCGAGCGGCGTGGAGGGCATGCTCGAGGGCGACGGCCCGGGAAGCTGGCCGGAGAAAATCACCATCAAGGACGGCAACGACATCCGCTTCATCCGTGTCGCCGACATCCGCTGGGTCGACGCGGCCGGCGACTACATGTGCATCCATGCCGGTGGCGAGACGCACATCATGCGCATCACCATGAAGCAGCTCGAGGGCATGCTGAACCCCGCCGTGTTCCTGCGCGTGCACCGGTCGACGCTGGTCAACACGGGCTGCATCACCGGCGCGCAGACCCTCGACAACGGCGAGTTCCTCCTCAACCTCGAGGGCGGAGCGCAGCTCAAGGTCAGCCGCAGCTACCGGGAGCGCATCCGCGAGTTTCTCTCGCGCTGATACCGCACCCGCCGAAGCGGGTGCGGTGAGGCTGGCGCCACCCCGGCCGCCCCCCTAGACTGTGGCGCCATGGATACGGCGATCGCCCTGCGCACGGCGGTGTTCAAGGATGGCGAATTGCATGTCCAGGCCGGGGCCGGCGTCGTGCTCGACAGTGATCCGGAATCGGAACGCGTGGAGACGGTCAACAAGGCCGCCGCCCTGTTCCGGGCTGCCGAGGATTCGCTGGGATATGCCGACTAGCGATTGAGCGGCGTGGTCTGGGC
>CAJWWA010000188.1 GCA_913048495.1 uncultured Halieaceae bacterium | reverse complement strand
AGGTCCGGCCGGTCCGGGAAGCCGGCGAAGAGGCCCGCAAAGACCACGACCATGGGGCCGGTCGGGCCGGAGATATTGGTCGGCGTGCCACCAAACAGGGACGCGAAGAAGCCCACTATGATCGCCCCGTAAAGGCCCGCGACAGGCCCTGCTCCGGAGGCGACGCCGAAGGCCAGCGCCAGGGGCAGTGCCACGATACCCGTGGTGAGGCCGCCGAAAACATCTCCGCGAAGCTGGCCGAGCTGCGCTTGCATGGGCACCCTCCATGGCTGGGCCCTGGGGCCGGATACGAGGTCGAGCCGCGTCCCGTCCAGAGTGCGTCGGAGCGGTGCGTGCCGGGGCATACCGGCGAAGGGGCGAGGCCACTAGAGTGGCCCCATGATAGCAGACCGGTCTCTCGCCATGACGCGCTGCCACCGCCTTGCCGCCTTCAGCCTCCTCCTTGTCCTCGCCGCGGGCTGCGCCGCGAACCATCCCGCAGGCGTCCAACCGCCGGCGCTCTACAGGTCCAGTGCCACCGGTGAGTGGCTGGCGCCGGCGGCCGTGGCAACCGCGGTGGCGGACGCCGACTATCTCCTTCTCTGCGAAAACCACAACAACGCGGTTCACTACCTTCCCCTTGAGCACGGGGACCCGGCCAACACCATCAGCCCCGGGCTGCACGAACCCTGAATACGGGCGGACTCTAGCCCGCCCGGCTGCGAGCGGCTTCTGCGCCTCGCTGCGCAGCATCCCACGCGGCGCCCAGCGTAACGGTCGCCGCCTCCTCCCGACGACGCGCCCCGCGCAGCTGGTTCTGCGCCAGCGCGAGCCGCGCCCGCGGCAGCAGGTCGAAGATCAGGTGGATGCGATCCTCGTCGCCGTCGTTGAACGCCTCGTGCACCGCCCGGTTGTCGAACCACCACAGCTCGCCCTCGCGCATGCGGACCTCCTCCTCGCCGGCGCGCAGCCAGGATCCGAGAGAAGAGCGAAGCACCAGGTGGTGGCGCTCGTGCAGGCGGTAGTACTCGCCGCGATCGATGTGCGGGTAGACCCGCCGCCCCGCCGGCAGGCAGACCACCTTGGCCCGCCCCGGCTCGCACTCCAGTTCCACGGCAACCGAGCCAATCAGCGCGCAAAGGCCCGGAAAGCGTGAAGATCCCGAGGTCCACCGGCTTTCCTGGACGTCACGGCGCGCGCGCCCGTGGCAGCGGGACTTGCGCAGGCCGCGCAGGGGAATGGCCAGCGCCTCCCGCTGAACGCGCACTTTCTCCTGGCGACCGGTTTGCTGCTCCCAGGCATCGGCCACGGCCGCAAGTTCATCGAGCAGTGGACGTACGGCTACACCGGAACGAATCAGTTTGAAATGCTTCATGACAGGCCTCTCGCAATGGTTTCGGGTCGGCGCGCTGACCGCGCCGGCAGGGTGAAGGGTTCTGGGGTAACGCCGCGGGGGCGTAGCAGGAACTGCACCAGCGTCGGATAGTCGATACCGGCGGCCGCCGCCGCAATGGCCAGCGCCCCCCGCGGTGTAAACAGGTCGACTGCGCGTACGGCCTCGATGGTAGCCACGCCATCCCCGGTCACCGCCAGGTCGACGCGCGCGAAATCGCGGCAGCGCAGGATTGCAAAGGCCCGGGCCGCGGCGTTCGCTGCGGCGTCACGCTGTGCCGGCGCAAGGCCTTCGGCCTGGCGGTGCCCGCCACGACGGGAGCGACGCTCGAGCAGGGGCAGCACGCGCGGGGCGGCCGCCGTCTGCTCACCGGCGAGCACAATGGCACGCAGGCGATGCCCGCCGGGCTCCCGGGTACAGAGCGGCGTATCGCCATCGGCGCGCACCTGCTTGAGCGCGCGATCCAGCGCCACCCCGGTCGCCGCGCGCAGCGGTTCGCGATCGCCCTGGAAGCGGTGGTGCACCAGTAGCGGCGTCCCCTGCTCACGGAAGGCGTCGGCCTCGTCCACCACGGCAGGCACGGAAAGACCGTGGCGCTCGAGCAGCGCGAACAGCTGCAGCCGATCACTGAGGGACGCCATGGCCAGGGGGTCCGGGCCGCTGTAGGGCACACCGATCATCTCGCAGTAGGCGGGCACCTGGCACAGGCGGCCTGTCCCCTGCAAACCGCCCGCGCAGTTGATCACCAGCCCACGGTCCGGCGCCCTGTTTCCGAAAAAGCTGCGCAGACGCTGGTAGAGCCGTGCATCCGCCTCGATGACGGCGACGCGGTGGCCGGCGCTGCGCAGGGCGTCGACCAGCGGCTGGACGGAGTCGAGCCGGTAGCGCCTGGGAGGCTCGCTGCCTTCGTGAGCCAGCACTGCCTTGTTCCAGCGGTTGCGCACGACCGCAACGGAAAGTCCCTCCTCCGTCTCGACGGCCGCCGCACCGGGCCGAAAGTCCTCGAGCAGGCGCCAGTCCATGAATTCGGACACGAGCACGGTGAGGGCCAGCTGCGTCACGATGAGCTCCGGGCAGGCCAGGGTCAGCTCGCGGAGCGCGGGGACCGACGCGAGCGCCGCGATAGCCATGGCCAGGAGAATCGTGGCACCGGTGCGCCAGGCGGCCATCGCGGTGCTCTCCCGCGCCACGGTATCCGCGATACTCTCGGCGAGCATGGCGAGGATGACGACCGGGAAAAATGCGAAGCTGGTCAGCGTGCTGGATTCGACCTGGGCGCCAAAGAGCAGGCCCGTGACCATGGTCGCCGCCACGATCGTGAGGATCGTCGCCACGCGGGCATAGAGCGGCATGCCGGATGCACGCATGAACGGCCGCACCACTACGACGGTGAGGGCAATGATGGCGATGAGAAGCAGGCTGGGCAGAATGCCGATCTCCTGCATGCCGATGGCGATGAGAATGGCGCGGAAGCCGAGCACACGCACGCCGAGGCTGAGACGGGTCAGCGCAACCAGCAGCGCCGCCAGCGGCAGCATCACGATATGCAGCACCGTATTACGGTCGACGGCGGGCACCCAGTGCAGCGAGAGATGGTCGTTGAACCAGGCGCCTAGCGCCGTGGCAACCGGCCCTGCCGAGCCTGACAGCGCCAGGATGCGCAGCGCCACTGCCGCCAGCGGCAGTACGGCCGCGGTCACCAGCAACAGCAGTGCCAGCGGCCGCAGGCCGTGCCGGGGCCGCTGCGCCCGCAGTCGCTCCACCAAGCGAAGCCCCGGACCGGTGGGCGCCGTCTCCACGGCAACGCTCATGGCTTCACCCGCTCGATATCGACCACCATGGAGATACCCGGACGCAGCACGTCCGGCACTTCATCGAGATGGATGGCGACACCGACCAGCGGCGCCTGCTGCAGGCGCTCGCCGCGGGGCTTGGGCAGGTAGTCGAGGGGCATCTCGAAATCGGTGGCGAGGCCGACGGTGGCGACCACACCGGTGACTGCCCGGCCGCGCAAGGCCGGGGAGGACACCCGCACCGCGTTGCCCGGGGCGATATCGGCCAGGTCTCCCTCACCCACCCACGCTTCGACCCAGCTCTGGTCGCTGAACCACATACTGAGGGCCGGCGTGCCGACGTCCATGGCCATACCGGGCTGCACCAGGCGCCGGATGATGGCGCCGTCAGCCGGCGCACGGATAACGGTGGCCTCGAGATCGGCCTCGGCCCGGGCCAGCTCAGCGGCAGCGCGATCGCGCTGCGCGGCAAGTACGTGCAGCTGTTTTTCGCGCACTTCGAGCTCACGCTGCGCGTGCCGTGCCTCGGCAAGGGCGTTCTCCGCCGCTTCCTGCTCGGCGGCTGCGGCCCGGGCAAGTGCGGCAGCGGTGCGCGCCTTGGCCGCCGCGTCCCGCACCGCTTCCTTCGAAATCGCGCGCCCGGGCAGCAGGGATTGCCGGGTATCGTGGAAAGCCGTCGCATCCTCGGCCCTGCTCTCCGCGGCCGCCAGGGCCGCCGTCACCCGGCGGAGCTCCGCTTCCGCGCCGGCCACCTGCATTTGCAGCCGCTCCCGGTCGAGCTCGATGGCGGTCCGCTCCACCTCGAGACGGGCCTCCAGCGCCGCATGCTCCGAGCGCGCGCGCTCCACTTCCGCACGAAGGTGGCGATCCTCCAGCTCCACCAGCGTATCGCCCTTCTGCACCGTGTCCCCGGCATCGACGTGCACTGCCTTCACCAGCCCGGCGATGCGCGCACCGGGTTCGGAAAGGTGAGCGCGCACCATCGCATTGCGGGAGGTAACGAAAGCCGCCTGGTGCTGAAGCCAGAGGAAGGCCGGTACGAGCGCGGCGGCCAGCAGTACGAGGGCTACCAGGGAACCTGCGCCCGGGCGCCAGCGGCGCCGCAGCGGGGCGCTTTCCCGGGCCGGCTCACCTTCGCGGAGCACCAGGCCGTCGGGCTCGGCCGGGAGCTCCCGGCCGCGCCCGACCTCGAGTTTACGCGCCAGCATGGCAGGTCTCCCCCGCTTGCGTCCCGAAGACCGGGGCCCGGGATGCCAATGCCGCCGTTCCGCCTGCCTCTCCCGCTACGCTATCCAGGAGCGCAGCCTCGATCAGCGACAGCAGCCGGCCGCACGCGAGGAACTCGAAAAAATCGTGGCCGACAGCGGGCACTTCCAGGTAGGAGATCCGGGAGTCCTGGTGGTACTGCCGCGCCGCGAGACGCAGGTGCGCCACCCAGTTGCGGGCGCGCTCGACGCGGGTCCTGCCCTGGCTCTCATCCAGCTCAGGCGACTGGCGCAGGTTGCGCGTGCCCGTATCCTCGGCGCCGACGATCACCGTCATCGGCACCCGGAGGAACTGCTCGGGGTTCAGGCTGTAGCCGCGCAGGCTGCGCCCGGTACGAAGGCCCCGCGGGAACGCGATGCTGTCGCTGGGGAGCGTGTACCAGCCGGCGGCCACGGCGACCAGGTGCCGGACGCGCCGGGGGTGCGCCATGGCGTAGCGATGGGCGAATTGCGCGCCACCGGAGAACCCCGCGAGGTAGAACGGCGCCGCTCGCTCGCCGCTGAAGTCATCGAGGCAGGCATCGAGGAAGCGGTCCGCACGGAGCCCGTCCGCACCGCGGCCGAGGCGCTGGTAACGCCGGTGACGCTCGCTGCTGAAAAACGGCGCGACAAGCGGGCAACCCAGGCGGTCGCAGAGCCCGCGCAGGGCGCCGGCCTGCTCCTCGACCTGCCGGTTGTAGCCGTGCACGAACACCAGCGGCGTGGCAGCGGCAGCACAACCGGGCGGCCGGTAACTGTAGTAGGCGATCCCCGGCGTTCCCGGAAGACAGTGTGCGTTCAGCGCGTTCCCTGGCTGCGTCTGTTTCATGATGCGAGCTCCGCGGTCTCCTCGAGAAACTCGGAGGCGAGCCGCTCGGCGGTGGTCGCCGTCGCGAGTTCCTCGCGGCTGAAGCTGTCGAGGCCGGTTGCTTCCCGGGCCTCCCGGCGCTGCAGGGGAGACGCCGACAGCAGCCCCGACAGGGCAAGCACGGGCACCGGCTGCCCGGCGAGGGCAGCCACCCCGGCGCTGGCGCCCATCGCGTCCCGGGCGGCAAGCACGATGCCGCCGACCGACGCTGCGAAGCGCGGCGAACGAATCAGGCGGGACGTTTCCCGCTGGTACACGCCGTCGGCCACCTCCATGACCACCGTGTCGATCCCGTCGGCGCCCATGACCGCGAGCAGCCGCTCCATCGCCGCCTCGATCTTCTCGAGGGGCTGCAGGTAGGTCGTCGGCAAGCCGGCATCGGTAAAGTCGAGCACCCGGTCGGCACCCGCATCCTCGAGAAGCCAGGTGTCGCCACCGGCGCCGGTGCCGGTGATCTTGATGTACCCCGTCCGCCGTCCCGCCGCACGCAGGCCGCGCACCAGGTGCGCCGCGGTCTGGGTCTTGCCCGCATCCATCGCCGTACCGAGCACCGCGAGCACACGCGGCCGCTGCGGCGGCGACTTCGGCGCCGCGACCGCAAAGTC
Source organism: uncultured Halieaceae bacterium (assembly GCA_913048495.1). Lineage (GTDB taxonomy): Bacteria > Pseudomonadota > Gammaproteobacteria > Pseudomonadales > Halieaceae > Pseudohaliea. The sequence goes on along the minus strand of CAJWWA010000188.1, from coordinate 899 downwards.
GGCAAGGTTCAACGGCCGCCCCCCGGCGTCGGCCAGCAGTCCGAGAGGTTTGATCGCCGTCGGCCCCTTGCTGATGCGGTCGTGCCAGGACAGGGCGCGGGCCGCGATACCGCCGCCTGCAACCAGGTGACAGGCGGCGAGGCCTGCCGGCACTTCCGCCTCGAACTGCTCACAGGCATAGCGGTTGCCGTAGGCGACGATGACCTCGTCGCCCGGGAACAGGCGACGACGGCGTCCATCGACCAACTGCAGGTTGCAGTGATGGCCCAGCCGTTCTACGCGGGCCAGTACCAGGTCACCGACGCGGGGCCGAACCGAGCCGCAGAGCAGCGCGGCGGCGGCAGCGCGATCCACCCGACGCGTGGTATAGGCCCAGCTGCGATGCTCGCTGACCGCCACGGGCAGCGGCTTCAGGTGCGCATCACGCCGTTCGCCACCCCCTTCACCGCCGGCTTCCACGCTCTCCATCAGCGCGCGCGTCGCCGCGGCCACCGCTGCTTCGCTGCTTTCCGCAAGGGCCGCCTGCCAGGCTGCCAGGTGCTCGATGTTGGTCATGCTGTCTCTCCTCGGTTTTTGGCTGGCACTGAATGGGAAAATAATCCCAGTTTCAGGGTCGGTCAAGTTTTTTAGGATTTTTTTCCCAATTAGTCGCAATGGCAGGCGGGCATACACCCAAGGCCCCGTCGGGCTCATTACAATGGAGGCTCCGACAGCCTGCGGAGTGACCCATGTTCCGAATGCCGTACCAGTTGCTGCTACTCAGCATCCTGAGCCTGGTGGCCAGCAGCGGGATAGCGGCTCGCGAGCCGGATGCACCGACACGCTACTGGTCCACTGCGACGGGAACATGGCTGAGCGTCGGGCGCGTGGCTGAAGCTGTGGCCGGGGCCGACTACCTT
>CAJWWA010000187.1 GCA_913048495.1 uncultured Halieaceae bacterium | reverse complement strand
CTGATCGAGTCCGAGCTTTTCGGCCATGAAAAAGGGGCCTTTACCGGTGCCGTCTCCGCCCGCACCGGCCTGATTGAGGCGGCCGACGGCGGCAGCCTGTTCCTTGATGAGATCGGCGAGCTGCCGGCGGAGGCCCAGGCGCGCCTGCTCCGGGTCCTCGCAGTAGACCGAGTTCCACTCGGGGCAGAACACCTGCGCCGGGTGGTGCAGGATGTCGCCCACGAACAGCGCGCGTTCGCCGCCGTCCTCCACGTCCAGGACCAGGTGCCCCGGCGTATGCCCGGGGAACAGGCGCAGGGTCAGCCCCGGGGCAATGCAGAAGCCATCCGCCACCGGTTCCCCGCGGCCGCTGTCGAGGACCGGCTGCACGCTGTCCTCGAAGACATTGGTGTTCACCGCCTGGCCGGCCGCCCCCGGCCGGGGACCGTGGCCCGCCGGGTCCCAGTAATCGCGGTCGATGGCGGAAAAGAGGTAGCGGGCCCGCGGGAAGGTGGGGGTCCAGGTACCCGCATCGCGGCGCGTGTTCCAGCCCACGTGGTCGATGTGCAGGTGGGTGTTCAGCACTACGTCGATATCCGCCGGGCCGAAGCCCGCGCGGGCCAGGTTGTCGAGATAGGGGGTATCGAGGTCGCCGAAGACCGGGATGCCGGGCCGCGGCTTGCCGTTGCCGGCGCCCGTGTCCACCAGCAGCGTGATGTCGTCGGCCTCGAGGACCCAGGACTGCAGGAAGGCATAGAGACGGTCGTCGTCGCGCTGGTACGTGGCCGCCGGGAGCTCGTCCCGGAAAGCGGCGAAGCGCCCGGGGTCGAAACCGGCGAACAGTTCCGAGGGCGCGGCGAAGGGGCCCTGCCACTCCTCGACGTGGTGAACCGCAAAGCGGCCGACGGAGAAACTGTGCATAGGCGAGTGCTGCCCCTGTCCTGTTCTGGTTATGTTCTGGTTATGTTCTGGGACGGGACACTAGCACACGGTGAGACAAAGCTACCAGTGGGTAGCTATTTCATACGAGCGGTAGCTCGCTAGTGCAGGGCGCGGCTCGGGCCGCTGCGGGCCTTGTTGCTCTCCGGGAACAGGTAGTCGAGGTCGAGGCACTCGGCGGCGAGCTGGCGCGTGCCCTCCATGGTCAGCGACAGGAAATTCGCGCACTGGGCGCCGGTCAGTCCCGCGCCCGTGGGCAGCACGCCGGCGATCACCAGCTGCGGGGTGGCGTCGTCGACGATGTCCAGGAACAGCTTGAGGGTCGGGTAGTCGAGGCTGAGGCGGCCGAGGTCGGCGGTCAGCGCCAGCACCGCCATGGGGCGGATTTCCAGCTCCGTGGTGAACAGAAGGCCGTAGTGCTCCAGGAACAGGCGGCTGTCGACGACCCCATCGAGGTTCTGGAGGGCGACGATATGCAGGGCCTCGCATTCGCCGCAGTGCTCGAAGGCGACGTGGCAGTCGCGCAGCCACTGCTCGAGGCCGGCGCGGTCAGGCTTGGTCGGTGTGCTCATGGTTTCCGGCAGGTACGCTTGCAGAGCGGCGATCATAGCCCAGCGGCCCATCCGGTGCGACCCGGACGGGGGCGGGAATACCAGCAAGATCAAAAACATACTTAAAGTTCAAAAAATGCTTGAGCGCGCCGCGCGCGTGCTGCATCCTTGGTGGCCCCCGGGACTGCCCGACCGCCAGTGGAGCTGACCGCATGACCGACCTCAACGCGTTCCGCCAGGAAACCCGCGAGTGGCTGGAGGCCAACTGCCCCGACAGCATGCGCGAACCGGTGCGCAGCTTCGAGGACTATTACATGGGCGGGCGCAACCCGGAGATCGCGCACCCGGAGCAGAAGCTCTGGTGCGATCGCATGGCCGAACGGGGCTGGACCGTACCGCACTGGCCGAAGGAGTACGGCGGCGGGGGGCTCGCCGGCGACGAATTGCGCATCCTCAGGGAGGAGATGGCGCGGATCAGCGCGCGCCGGCCGCTGGACAGCTTCGGCATCTCCATGCTCGGCCCGGCCCTACTCGAGTTCGGCAGCGAGGAGCAGAAGCGGGAGCACCTGCCGCCGATCTGCCGCGGCGAGATCCGCTGGTGCCAGGGCTACTCCGAGCCCAACGCGGGGTCGGACCTCGCCAGCCTGCAGACGCGCGCCGAGGACAAGGGCGACCACTACCTCATCAACGGGCAGAAGGTGTGGACCTCCTACGCGGACAAGGCCGACTGGATCTTCTGCCTCGTGCGCACCGACAACAGCGGGCCGAAGCACGATGGCATCAGCTTCGTGCTCTTCGATATGGACCAGCCCGGCGTGACTACGCGGCCGATTCGCCTGATCAGCGGCGCCTCCCCCTTCTGCGAGACCTTCTTCGACGATGCCCGCGCCGAGAAGCGCAACCTCGTGGGCGAGGCCGGCAAGGGCTGGACCATCGCCAAGTACCTGCTCACCCACGAGCGCGAGATGATCTCCGGCTTCGGCACCGCCACCGGGCGGCCCCTCGGCGAGCAGGCCATGGACTTCATCGGCGCCGACAGCGACGGCCGTCTCGGCAACAGCAGCCTGCGCCAGGCGATCGCCCAGTACCAGCTCGACGCGCGCTGTTTCGCGCGCACCATGGCCCGGGTCGGTGATGAAGTGAAGGCAGGGCAGGGACTCGGTGCGGCCTCGTCGATCTTCAAGTACTACGGCACCGAGCTGAACAAGCGCCGCAACGAGCTCAACCTCGCCGTCGGCGGCGAGCCGGCGCTGGGCTGGGACGGCGACGCCTACCACGGCGGCCAGACTGCGCGCGCCTGGCTGCGCTCCAAGGGCAACTCCATCGAGGGCGGCACCAGCGAGGTGCAGCTGAACATCGTGGCCAAGCGCGTGCTCGGCCTCCCCGACGCCTGAGCAGGAGACGCGCACCATGACGCTCGTACTGAACGAAGAACAGCTCATGCTCCGGGATGCCGCCGCGGGCTTCCTCGGCGACCGGGCGACCGTGGCCCACCTGCGCGCCCTGCGCGATCGCGGGGACGAGACCGGCTTCGACCGGGAGGTGTGGCGGGAGATGGCCGGGATGGGCTGGGCCGGCATCGCCATCGACGAGGCCTACGGCGGCCTCGGCTACGGCTACACGGGCCTCGGCGTCGTGCTGGAGCAGGCCGGCCGCCACCTGAGTGCCTCGCCCCTGGAATCGACGGTGCTGGTGGGCGCCACGGTCCTGGCCCAGCTCGCCAACCAGGGGCAGAAGGAAGCCTGGCTGCCGGCGATCGCCGCCGGGGAACGCATCGTGACCCTGGCCCTGCAGGAGCGCCGGCACCACGCGCCGCTGGAGACCGCCATGCAGGCCACGCGGGTGGACGACCACTACGTGCTGGACGGCAGCAAGTGCCTGGTACTCGACGCCCACGTCGCCGACGCCTTCATCGTGATCGCGCGCCTCGGCGGCCATCACAGGGACCACCACGGGCTCTCCGCCTTCCTCGTGGAGTCCGGCAGCGAGGGGCTGCACGTGGAGCGGCGCAGCTTCGTCGACTCGCGCAACACGGGAACGCTGCTGCTGCGCGACGTGCGCGTGCCCGAGAGCCACTGCCTGGGAGCGCCGGGAGAAGCCTGGGACGGTCTCGAGCGGGCGCTGGATATCATCAACATCGGCCTGTCGGCCGCGCTGCTCGGCCTTGCCACCGAAGCCTTCGAGCGCACCGTCGCCTACCTGCAGGAGCGCAAGCAGTTCGGCCGCGTCATCGGCAGCTTCCAGGGTCTGCAGCACCGCGCCGCGGTGCTCTTCGCCGAGCTCGAGCTCGCCCGCTCTGTCGTCCTCGACGGCCTGCGCGCCGTCGATGCCGGCGAGGACCTTCGCCTCTGCGCCAGCGCCGCGAAGGCCAAGCTCTGCCAGGTGGCGGAGCTGGCGACGAACGAGGGCATCCAGATGCACGGCGGGATCGGCATGACCGACGAGCACGAGATCGGCTTTTTCATCAAGCGCGCCCGCGTGCTGCAGCACCTGTTCGGCGACAGCCACTACCACCTGGACCGCTACGCCGCGCTGAGCGGCTTCTGAGCGCAGGAACGAACGACCGGCCCGCCGGCGGCGGGCCCCGACACAAGGAGAGCACCATGGACCTCGGCATCACGGAACGGCTGGCCCCCCTGCTCGAGCAGGTCAAGGCTTTTATCGCGGAGGAGATTGCCCCCCTCGAGGGCGAGTACCTCGCGGAGATCGGCAACGGCGACCGCTGGCAGTTCACCGCGCGGCAGACGGAGATCATGGAGGGGCTGAAGGCGAAGGCCCGGGAGCAGGGTCTGTGGAACTTCTTCCTCACGGAGGGAGAGCACAGCTCCGGCCTCAGTACCGTCGAGTACGCCTACCTCGCGGAGGAGATGGGCAAGTCCCATATCGCGTCAGAGGTGTTCAACTGCGCCGCGCCCGATACGGGCAACATGGAGGTGCTGGCCAAGTACGGCAGCGAGGCGCAGAAGAAACAGTGGCTCGAGCCGCTCATGGCCGGCGAGATCCGCTCCGCCTACGCCATGACCGAGCCGGGTGTCGCGTCCTCCGATGCCACCAACATCTGTACCCGCGCCGAGCTCGACGGCGACGAGTGGGTGATCAACGGCGAGAAGCACTGGATCTCCGGCGCCGGCGATCCGCGCTGCAAGATCATGATCGTCATGGTCAAGACCGACCCCGACGCGCCGAAGCACCAGCAGCAGTCGCAGATCCTGGTGCCCCTGGACACCCCGGGCGTGGAAATCGTCCGGCCCATGCACGTCTTCTCCATGGACGATGCGCCCCACGGCCACATGGAACTGCGCCTCGACAACGTGCGGGTGCCGAAGGACAACATCATCCTCGGCCCCGGCCGCGGCTTCGAGATCTCCCAGGGCCGTCTCGGGCCGGGGCGCATCCACCACTGCATGCGCGCCCTCGGCGCCGCCGAGAAAGCCCTGCAGCTCATGTGCGAGCGCGCCACTACCCGGGTCGCCTTCGGCAAGCCGCTGGCGCGCCTCGGCGGCAACGTGGATATCATCGCCAACGCGCGCATGGACATCGAGCAGGCGCGCCTGCTTACCCTGAAGGCGGCGTGGATGATGGACCACCGCGACCCGAAGGAGGCGCGGATCTGGATCTCCATGATCAAGACCGCCGTGCCCAACGTGACCCTGAAGATCATCGACGAGGCGATCCAGATGTTCGGCGGCCTCGGCGTCTCCCAGGACACGCCGCTGGCGACCATGTATATGGGGCAGCGCACGCTGCGCCTCGCCGACGGGCCGGATGCGGTACACCGCATGGTGGTCGGCCGGCACGAACTGAAGAAATACGTTACCCAGGACGACGTCAACGCCACCTTCCGCGACGGCTGACCTGCCGCCGTCCCGGATTCCCACTCAAGGAGCGATGCCATGGCTGTGAACCTAGTACCGAAAGACCAGATGCTGGCCCAGGTGGGCACGAAGTTCCCGCCCGGGGAGTGGGTGACCCTCGACCAGGCGCGGATCAACGCCTTCGCCGACTGCACCGAGGACCACCAGTTCATCCACATCGACGAAGAGAAGGCGGCGCAGACGCCTTTCGGCGGCACCATCGCCCACGGCTTTCTCACCCTGTCCATGCTGGTGAAGATGTGCGAGGGGCAGGGCGTCTACCCCGAGGGCATGGTCATGGGCATCAACTACGGCTTCGACAAGGTCCGCTTCCTGGCGCCGGTGCGCGCGGGCAGGCGCGTGCGTGTGCACACCCAGATCACGGATGTCACGCAGAAGGACGACAACCGTTTCCTGATCAAGCAGGCGGTGAGCGTCGAGATCGAGGGCGAAGACACGCCGGCGCTGGTCGCCGAATGGCTTTCCATGGTGGTGTGCGGCTAGTGCCGGCAACGAGACAAGGAGCAGATGCAATGACGATTCGCTATGACGGCAAGGTGGCCATCGTGACCGGCGCGGGCCACGGCCTCGGGCGCAGCCACGCCCTGGCCCTGGCGGCGCGCGGCGCGAAGGTCGTGGTCAACGACTTAGGTGGCGCCAAGGACGGCACCGGCGGCTCCAGCGAGGCGGCGAAGGCGGTGGTCGCGGAGATCGAGGCGGCCGGCGGCGAGGCCATCGCCAACGGCGCCAACGTCGCGAAGTTCGACGAGGTCGAGGCCATGGTGAAGCAGGCCGTGGACGCCTGGGGCCGGGTCGACATCCTGGTCAACAACGCCGGGATCCTCCGCGACAAGAGCTTCGGCAAGGGCAGCATGGAAGACTTCCGCATGGTGCTCGACGTGCACCTGCTCGGTTCCGTGTACTGTACCAAGGCCTGCTGGGACCTCATGAAGGAACAGGAGTACGGCCGCATCGTCGTGACCACGTCCTCCTCGGGCCTCTACGGCAACTTCGGCCAGACCAATTACGGCTCGGCGAAGATGGGCGTGATCGGCATGATGAACACGCTGGCGCAGGAAGGGGCCAAGTACAACATCCGCATCAACGCGCTGGCGCCGACGGCGGGCACGCGCATGACCGAGGGGCTGATCCCCGAGAAGGCCTTCGAGCTGCTGACCCCGGAAACGGTCACGCCGGCGGTGCTCTACCTCGTCAGCGAGGACGGCCCGACGCGGACCATCCTCGCCGCCGGCGCCGGCAGCTACGCCGTGGCCAAGATTGTCGAGACCGAGGGGCGCTGGCTGCCGCCGGAAGAGCAGACCCCGGAGGGCATCGCCGCACACTGGGACGAGATCACGGCAACCGCCGGCGAGCGCGCCCTGAATGCGGGCTTCGAGCAGACCGCAAAGATGCTCACCAAGGCCGCCGAGGGTCTCGGCATCAAACTGGATTGAGGCGGGCGAAACCCGCAGGGAGAA
>CAJWWA010000186.1 GCA_913048495.1 uncultured Halieaceae bacterium | reverse complement strand
CCGCCGAGACCTTCGGCATCGCCGAGACCACGCTCGCGCGCCGGCTCCGGGCGGAGGGCACCTCCTACCAGTCCCTGCTCGACGCCGAGCGCCTCCGGCGCTGCCGGGCGCGCCTCTCGGCACGTCGCCTGCCGGGCAAATGCCTGGCCGACGAGCTTGGCTTTCGCGAACTCAACAGCTTCTACCGGGCCTTCCGCCGCTGGACCGGCCAGGGATACCGGCAATACCGCCGCGGGCTGTAGCCCGCCAGGGCCCGCCGGGACCGGTCCCCGGCTACCGCCGGGCAGCGGCGAGCCCGTGGGGCGGGCGGCATTCCCGGGCCGGGCCCCTCGGCGCGCCACCACGCTAGCTTGGACACTCACACAGCACAGGAGCACTCGCCATGAGCACCACCCCCGCAACCGACACGCCCGCCGTCAAGGCTCTCCTCGCCCGCGTCGAGCAGGATCACTGGGACCCCGCGCTGGCCACCGCGTTCGGGCAGGCATTCGAGGCCGACGACGAAGGCCCGAAGTCGATCAACTCCCTGTTCACGCTCTGGGCCAGCGCCGATCCGGCGCAGCGTGACGCGATCAACGACACGGTGATCGCCCTCTGTGGCTACGGGCTGGACACGCTCTGCCAGCAGGCCTGCGCGGCGGAGGGGCTGCTGTGAGCGCCCCGGCCCGTAGCGTGCCCGCCTGCCCGCGCTGCGGCGGGACGACGTGGAAGGCGTGCGTCTCCTACGCGGTCGACCTGCGCCTGTCCGAGGACGGCCGCCACTGGACGGTCAGCGACCACACCGCGAACGAAGCCGACATCGATGAGTGTCTGTATGTGACCTGCGAACGCTGCGGTGCGGAACTGGCCGAGATGCCCGAGCCTGCCGCGTTCACGCTGCCGGATCCACCGAACCAGCTCACCGTCACCTGCAAGGAGACCCCCGGTACCGACACCCCGGCATCCCCCATCGACCCCGCGGACGAGCCCCGTTACCGACGCATCGCCGATCGCATGTACGCGGTCTACTGCGCTATGGCCGCCGGGGAGATCGAGGGCGACGAGAACGAGCTTGGCGTGAGCGCTGGCGACGACTTCATGTGCCACCCGTGGCTGGACCAGACCGCGCGGGCGACTGTCGATCCGGTCGCCTACTACGGCGCCGACGCGCTCCGGGCGTGGATTGAAGTCGCCGATGAGTTCGCGCTGCAGGACGCCCACGGCGAGTACGACCTCAAGCCTTAGCGCCCCGCGCTGGACGGCGGCTTCGGCCGCCGCGGCAGGCCCGGTCGACCCGCCATGACAGCCGCTAGCGCGGCTGCCGTCAACGCCCGGCGGACACGTTGCGGCACCTGCACCGCAACCGCTCACGAACGCGCCGTTTTCGCTGGCCGCCACCTGCGCCAGCCCTTATTCCTTGAGTCAGGCACCGCGCCGGCGAGCCGGTGGGCGGGCCGGGATTTCCCGCCCGGACCCGCACCACACAGGCCGCCGCTAGGGTGAACCCAGCAACAAGGAGACACGCCATGATCAAGGTTTACCAGGCTCGCAAAGCCCATAACGAAGCCCTCGCCGAGCGCATCGAACTGCGCCAGGACGGCTCCACTGCCTATCAACCGGCCCGACACCGGGACCTGTTCACCCATGTGGCCACGGTGCGCTCGGACGACCCTGAGTCCGTCTTCGCCATGATGAATCGCCCCGGTTGGCGCGACGATCTCGGCAACTTCCATTACCTGGAGCTGCGCCGGGTTCACAGCCTCTCCGTCGGTGATGTCCTGGTGACCGAGGCCGGCCAGGCGCTGATGGTCGATCCTGTGGGCTTCAGCGAGGTCCACTTCCAGGAGCCCGCCCCGGACCCCCGGCCGGGTATGCACTGGCCGGCGGAACTGGTGCAGGCCGTCCCGTCCCATGCCATTGGATTCGCACCCTGACCCTGGCGCAGGCCTTACCGGGAGTTGACCATGACCGACGCAGAGCTTGAAGCGCGCAGACGCGACCACGAGGCCGAGGCGGCAGGGCTGATCGACCCCGGTCAACCCACCGAGACCGCGCACCGTGACCATGTTCGGGCGATGGAGGCAGAGCTCTCACCGCTGGAGCGCCGACTGATCCGTCGCGAGCTGTTCGGCGCCGCTGGGGACGACCCGTGAAGGTCTACATTGCAGCGCGGTTCTCCCGTCGCCACGAAGCGCACGCGCTGGGCAGGCGACTGCAGGCATTGGGGCATACGATCACCAGCCGCTGGTCACTGCCCGATAGCGACCACGTAAAGCCGGTCGGGATGTCCAAGCAGGCGGCGGACGCAGAGCGCCAACGGTTCGCCGTGGAGGACATTGAGGACCTGCAGGCCGCTGACTGTTGCATCTCTTTTATGCAGCCGCCGCGCGACAATTCTCGTGGCGGCCGTCAAGTCGAGTTCGGCTACGCGCTGGCGCTCGGTCACCGCATGATAATCATCGGACCGCGCGAAACCGTGTTCCACCACCTACCCGGTGTTGAACATTACGCGAGCGCCGAGGACCTGGTCGATGCCCTGATCACAGAGGGAGCAGCCTGGGCCGGCGTAGCGCCAGAGGTAGGCAGGCGAGAATCGCAGGCCTGACTTCAACACGAGGTCGAACAACGATGCGGAACGGAGGCGGGTGAATCATGGGCGATAGCTATCAACAACGCGCCAGGGATTGGTTGGAGCACTGCTTTGGCCGCGACAGGGCAGACGACCCGATCTCCCGGAATCACCGATTCCTTGAAGAGGCCCTTGAGTTGGTGCAGGCGCTGGGCTGCACCAAGGACGAGGCGCACCAGCTCGTCAATTATGTGTTTGGCCGCGGAAAAGGGTCTCCGGAGCAGGAGGTCGGCGGGGTGCGTCTCTCACTATCCGGCCTTACCGCCTGTCATCGCATCGACGAGCAGGCCGCTGCCGAGGATGAGTTGGCCCGCGTCTGGACGATGGTCGAGCAGATACGCGAGAAGGAACGTGGCAAGCCCGATGGGTCTCCGTTGCCAGGGCCGGGTGCGGGCGCGAGGACGACCACGAGCCGCGAGGCGGCCGCCGATGCGAACGCGGTGGCGAACGGAGGCCAATCTGCTACCGACGAGGCCCGCCTGGAGGAGGAAATCGGGAATCGCGAGTTCCGGGAAGGGCAGGCAACGAGGGATGCTGGCCCTTGAAGAACCTCATCGGCAGGGGCATGCAGGCGGTGGGATAGGGCGGTTTCCCGCGCCGCCACGCTGCTTCGTCGCCGGGGCTAGCATGACCCTGTCGATACACACAGCAAGGAGAGTCCCATGTCCGACACACCACAGCCCCAGCTTTTCACCGCGATTCACCGCTACCTGCGCGAGAGCAAGGTCGAAGGCGTCACGCTCACCATTGAGCCGGGCGCCCAGGAGGACACCGCCTCGGTGGTGCTCGCCGCGACCGGCGTGACCATCGCCGAGAGCGACAGCGAGGAAATCGCCGCGCTCAAGCAGGCCCTGCTCCGCGGCCTCGTGATCGAGGCAACCCCCGCCGAGCTGGATGCGGCCCAGAACGGACTGATCGCCCGATTCATCGACAGTCGCCAGGACGCGGAGGCCACGCTGGCCGACGCCCTCGACGCTGACGCGCTTTCATCGAACGTGAGCGCTGCCAAGGCGCGTAAGGCCGCCATCGATAAGGCGCGGTCCACGCTCGAGGCCCTCGAAAAGGCCGAGGCGGCGGCGCAGAAGAAAACCGGCGCGAAAGCGAAGAAGACCACGGCATCCGAATCGGTCTCGACGCCCGCGCCGGCAGAGCCGCCCGCCCCCGACCTGTTCACCAGCAACGATTCCGCCAAGGAGGTCGCCCATGGCTAAGCAACTGCAACGTGTTTTCGTCGCGGGCCGTCTGCGCATCGAGGACGAGCACCCCCGCCTCGACGCGGAGGCCGCCTGGAAGCGGATGAGCAGCCGCTACCCGCACCTGCGCCGGGCCATCGTCCACGACGGCACCGTACGCGGCGGCGTGCTCGAAATCCCCCTGGAAACACCGCCGGCGAAGACCAATGGCTGACCGGGCACACAGCGCGCCAGCAACGGTCAGGGACGTGGTGTCGGCGGCCATGGAGGACGCCGGCACCCTCGTCGATGCAGCCTTCGTTCAACTGCCGCCACTCAAGCCCGACGAGCATGAGCCAGCGCCGGGATACTGGCCTGGTGTGCCGCCGGTATGAACGCTTACCCCGACCTGACCTTTACCCCGGCCGCCACAGCCGCCCTGCGCTCGCTCGGTGAGGCGCTGACCGTCCGGGCGACCCTGGACAGCAGGGGGCTGCCCGACGGACTGCTGGCGCTGCCCTGCGCTCGTCGCGGCAATCTCTTGCGCCGACTCGACGCCACTGACCTGGCAGCCGTTCGTCAGGTCATCAACCCCCTCCGGCGCGGCTACAGAGACACTATGGCCGCGCTCGGGCACGACCTCGACAGCGCGGAGTACGGGCTGGGTATCGAGCGCGAGAGCGTCTACTGCGATAGCGGTGAGTTCCCGTTGTTCATCTTCAACGACTTCAACGTCGTGCTACCCGTGACCCTCCAACAATGCATCGAGCAGCCAGGTCTGCCCCCACTCCTGAAACGGCTCGCCGAGGAAGCCTGTCTCATCGGCTGGTGGGAGATGGAGGGCGCCTGCTTTCTTGAAGACACCCTCGCGGATGCGCGTGCGGCACGCGCGGCGGGCAAGGCGCCCGACGCCATCCTCGAAGACCTCGAAGAGGATTACCCCGCCGGCCATTACCTGGCTTCGCTTGGCCTGCTCGATGTACTGGCCGGCCGGGACACCTCACAGTGCCCTGACCAGCTCACAGACGTGTTCAATGTCTTCTCCCGCGCGGACAACATAGACCGTGGTCCCCTTGTCGAGTGCCTCGACCCCGCCCTGCTGGTAGACCCGCTTGCCCACCGCATCGCCCGGTTCCTTGACGACGCACCGGGCACACCCATCACGTCGCTCATCACTCCGGCCGACGAAGGCTACCAGTTCTGGGCCAGCAGCATGCTGGGCATCACCGGCACGGAACCCTGCCTGCAGGACCACTACGAAGGCGCGATGAACGCGGGCGATATTAACGGCGCGCCGCTCCCCTGGCTCTACACGTCGCCCCCGGCGGGGGAGGCCGAGGCGGTGGGCGCGGCGCTCGCGCGCATGGTCATGGGGCGCTACCTCGTTTCCCGCTGGGCCGACCTCCTCGATGACTCACCGTAGGGTGCTCCCATCACCAAGGAGGCACCCATGCTCAAGACCAACACACGCCCGCTGTCCAGCATTCTTGCCAGCAAGCCGCCGAAGCCCAAGACCGCCCTGGTGTTCTTCGACTGCGGCCTGGTCGCCCGCCACACCCTCACCGAAGACAACGGCCGCCTCGCCTTCGGCGCGCCCACCGTGCTCTCGGAGCGTGCCGTGCGCAAGCTCGGACGCTCCCTTGCCGCCCATCGCAAGCGCGGGGCAGCGTCAGCAGAGGAAACCCCGTCGCTCATCCAGCGCACCGTGCTGATCGAGTCCGACGACCGCATCGCCTGGCTACACGACGCACAGGTGCGGCGCACCTGGTTCAAGGGCCACGCGCTAAACGTGCCGCACCCCCGCCTCCTGTTCATCTGGCACGCCCGCTCCCTGTCCGTGTTCGCCGTCAAGGCCCGCACCGTGAGCCTCGACACACCGCTCTACCACGCCCCGTACTGGAACACCGGGGAGGAGGGCGCCTTCTGCCTCGGCTCGGCACCCCTGCCCGGACAACTCCGCCCGGCGGCGATCCCCGATGCCGAGGCCGCCTTCTTCGACGCTCAGTTCACCCATCGCAACGGCGATCATTCCGTTCTCGCACAGGGCGACGACAGCACCACCGGCCTGTTCGCGTTCTGGCGATCCCTCGACGGACAGCGCCAGTTCCCCAGGCAACAACTCGTCCGGGCCGGCCTGCGGCTCAAGGAGGCCCTGTGAGCGCGCTTACCCTGACCCTGCCCGAACACCTCGCACGGGCCGAGGTCCTGCGCGTCGCGCTCGTCGGCTGCGGCGCCACCGGCTCCGAGTGTGCCGACATGCTCTACCGCATGGATGCCGTCTTCCGCGCGACCGGCGCCGGCATGCTCGATGTCAGTCTTTACGACGGGGATACCGTCGAGGCCCACAACGTCGGCAAACAGCGCTTCTGGGCCATGGATATCGGCCGCAACAAGGCGACCGCGCTCGCCACACGCTACAACCTCGCCGCCGGACTCACCTGGGCCGATCACTCCCACCGGGCGGACACGGACGTCCTCGCCGACCACGACATCGTGATCACCGCCGTGGACAACGCCGCCTACCGCTGCGATCTCGGCGAGGCCTGGCTCAAGGGCAAGGGGCGCGCGGCGGTCTGGATCGACCTCGGCGTCGGCGGTCACGAGGGCCAGTTCGTTGCGGGGGTGCGCTCGGACCCCATCCACGCCCCCTGCGTCTACGCGCTGTACCGCGATTCCCTGCGCGCCACCGCCGAGGCCGAGCAGGATACGCCGCCGACCGGGTGCAGCTCGGTGGAGCGATCGCTGTCCGAGCAGTCGCTGTTCATCAACCAGTGGCTGTCCACCTACGCCGGGTCCTGGCTGCACGACTTCCTGACCCGGGGCGTGGCCACGCACCACGGCGGCTTCTTCGACCTGGCCACCGGCTCCGCCACCCCGCTCACGGCCGACATCGATGTCTGGGCCTCGCTCGGTTATGCGCCGGAGGCCGGGGCGTAGCGCGTTTCCGCCAGGCGCCCGGCACACCGCCCCGCCCGCTACGGTCGGCCTTCACAGCAACGACGGAGGAACCCCCCATGGTTCGAGCAGCGATTCTGCACCACTACCGCGCGGCGCGGCGCCACCAGATGGA
>CAJWWA010000185.1 GCA_913048495.1 uncultured Halieaceae bacterium | reverse complement strand
GCGCTCGACGCGCGGGATCGAGCGCGTCGGCGTTTTCCACCAGGGCGACGAGCGCCCCGGAGATTTGAGGGAACAAGTCGTCGTCCGCGCCGAGCATGCGCGCGGGCTCGATGGTCGCCGCGCGCAATGCCTCCAGCGGTGTCATGCCCGCCTCGACGTAGTACTCGGCCTCGCGCACCGTGGCCGTGGTGCCGTCGTTGGGCTCGTGCGGGAGCTGGTCTGTGCCGAGCGCGATGTTGACGTCCTCCTCGATGGCCGTCTTCAGCGCCTCCCAGTGCAGCTTGCCCACGGAATCGCGGCGGTCGAGGTACCACTGCGGCGAACCGATGCGCTCGAAGAACGGCGCCGTGGCGGGCTGGCTGACGACGATGGTCGGCACCAGCCAGGTACCGGCCTTGTGCATCTTGCGCAGCACCTCGCGGTCCAGCGTGTAGCCGTGCTCGATGCTGTCGACCCCCGCGTCCACCGCGACGCCGGTCGCAGCGGAGGAGCCGGAGTGGGCGGCCACCTTGACCCCGAAGCGGTGCGCCGCATCGACCACGGCGTTGATCTCCTCCGGCGTCATCAGCGCCTCGGCAATCGCGCCGCCGTCGGTGGCGATACCGCCGGAGATGAGGATCTTCACCCACTTCGCGCCGAGACTGATCTGCTCCCGGGCCGCCTTGATGAGCTCGTAGGGTCCGTCGGCGTAGCGCACGCCGGGTTCCGAGCCATGGCCGGCGGTGATGACCAGGGACTCACCGGCCGCGTGAATGCGCGGGCCGTGGGACTCCCCCTTGCGGATGGAGCGGTCGAGGGCGAGCTCGGCATGGCGCGAGTCGCCGGGCGTGCGGATGGTCGTGACCCCGGCCTGCAGGATCTCCCGGGCGGCCGCGGCCATGCGCAGGGCGAGGGCCGGGTCGGTCTCGCCGGCAAGCTCGGCGGCCATCTTGCCGGGCAGTATCAGCCCCAGGTGCACATGCATATTCATGAGCCCGGGGACGAGCCACTGACCGGCGACGTCGATGACCTCGGCATCGGCGGGTACGTCCCCCTCGCCGCTGGCGCCGATGGCGGCGATGCGCTCGCCGTCCACGACCACGACGGCATCGCGCAGCGTTTCACCGCTGTCCACGTCGACGACGGTGCCACCGACCAGCGCCTTGACCGCCGCGTGGGCCGGGGCGGTGCCGAGCTGGAGCAGTAGCAGGCAGGCGACCAGGATCCTTGCTGTATACATGAGTGGCTGCATGAGTAGCTGCATGGGTTGTCTCCTTGGTGGTCAGTGGCCCGGTGGCGCAGCGTGGGCACGGGCGAGTTCGGACTCGAGCAGGGCCAGCGGCAGCGGGCCGGCACGCAGCACCGTGTCGACCCAGGCCCGCGGCGCTGCGCCGGCGTCGTGCTGCGCCGCGTACAGCCGCTTGAACACGAGGTAGCCGGTCATGTAGTCGGTAATCTGCAACGGCGAGTTGACGACCCGCTGCCACAGGTTGATGGCGAACTGCGGCGCCAGCAGGCCTTCATCGCGGGCGAACGCGAGTACCTCGTCCCGGCCCCAGCCCGCCGTATGCACCTGCACGCTCACGTAGGCGCGGGTGGCGTTCTCGAGCCGCTTGCGCAGGTGGGCGAGGCGGGTGAGCGGCGCGTCACCGGCCCAGCCTGCGTCGAGCATGAGTTCCTCGGAGAAGCTGCCCCAGCCCTCGGTATAGCTGCCGCTGGCAAAGAGCGTGCGCACCGCCGGCGCTGCAGATACCGCCACCTTGTACTGCAGGTAGTGGCCGGGAAACATCTCGTGGGAGATGATCATGGTGTTGAAATGGGTGTTGAAGGAGCGGTAGAAGCCCTCGCGGGCGCCCGCCGGCGCGCTGTCGGGAATCGACGGCACGTAGAACAGGGTGTCGGCGCCCGGGTCGAAGGGCCCGCTCGGGTAGACCCCGCCGATCGCCGCTCCGCTGAAATGCGCCGGCGACAGGTCGACGACCAGCGTTGTCGGCTTCGGTACGGTGGCGATGTCCTCCGCCTCCACGAAAGCCTCGGCCTGCGCCGTGAGCGTCACGAATTCCTCGAGGAGCGCCGCCTGGTCGCGGGTGCGATCGTCCTCCATCGCGGCGAGGGCGGCCGCGAGGAGCGCCTCCCCGGCCAGCGGTTCCGGCGGCGCCGGCGACAGGGATGTCTGCCAGCGCGCCGCCTCGTCGACCATCAGCGCCCGCGTGCGGCGGATCTCGTCGCGAGCCGTGTCGCGCAGCGTCACCGGGGTGTAGACCCCGCCGGTGCGGCGGGAAAGCTTGGCCGCGTAGACCGCTGGGCCGAGCGCGGGGCTCGGATCGGCTGCCGGCAGCACGGCGTCACGCAGGTGCGCTTCCAGGGCGGCGATCGCGTCCGCCGCGCGCGTCGCGGCGGCGACGACCTCGGCCGCGCGCGGCCAGTCCGCCACGATCCCGGGCAGGCCCTCGCCGTAGAAGGTCCGCGCGCCCGCGAGGGTCCGCAAAGCCGCCTCCGTGCGCAGCGTCCTCCCTGTTTCCAGCGCGTCGACGCCCTGCCGGCAGAGCGCCTCGACACCTGCGAGGCGGGCCAGTGCCGCTTCGCTGCGGGCCGCGCCGGCAGGCTCGTCGCGCACGAGCAGGTGGGTCAGGGCCTGGGAAACGCGCTCGGCATACCAGCCCGGCTGCGCGCGCAGCGGCCGGTCTTCGGCCCAGTTCGCCAGCTCGTCCTCGGCCGCCCCGGCGAGGACCGCGAGGTCCGTGCGCCGCTCCGCGGCCAGGCCGGTCCCGGCCAGTCGCTCCCGCGCGGACGCGGCGGTCGCGCGGTTGAAGGCGAGCCACTGCGCCACCGTTTCCGGCGTCACCTGTTCGAAGCGCGCCGCACTCGGCGCATGGCCGCGCGCGTAGGCGCGGCTGGGGTAGAACGCGACCCAGCGGTCGATGTAGGACGCGACCAGGTCACCCGGCCCGCCGGCGTCCGCGCCGGCGGGTAGCGCGGCCGCCAGGAGGGCGCCGGCCAGGGCCAGCGCGGCTACCGGGGCCGGGCTGCGGCGGGTTCGTGACACCACGGGCTCAGAACGTATAGCGCACCCGCACACCGTAACGCTGCACGCCGGGTTCGATGTGCAGGCCCCCGCTGAAGGCCTTCTGGTAGGCATTCGTGAAGTAGGTGTCGTCGAAGAGGTTCTCGACGTAGGCGGTCACGCTGTAGTTCTCGTGCTGCACACCGAGGCGCAGGTTGAAGATGTCGTAGCTCGGCACCTCCCAGGGGAAGCCCTCCTGGATCAGCGCCGCCACCGTCGAGCGCAGGCTGTCGCGGTAGATGTACTCGCCGCGGACGAAGGCGTCCAGGCCGTTGCTGATCGGGAAGCTGTACTCGGCATCGGCAGAGACGGTCCACTCCGGCGAGTTCGGGATCGTCTGCCCGTCGAGCACGCGGTCCGCGCCGTCGATCAGGGCGGTGAACTCCTCGAACTCGGCCTTGAGGTAGCCGACGTTGAGGTTCATGACCAGCCCGGCAACCGGTGCCGAGGTGATGGAGAGCTCGGCACCGTAGGACTCGGCGGAGTCGGCGTTGTCGATACCGCCGAAGATGAAGAACTCGCCCTCGTCATCCACACCTGATTCCTGGAACGCGGCCTGCAGGTCGGTCCAGTCCATGTAGAAGATCGCGGCGTTGATGCGCAGGGTCCGGTCGAGGAGGTCGGCCTTGTAGCCGATCTCGTAGTTCCACAGCTCTTCCGGGTCGTAGGTTTCCAGGTCGGAGACCGGCGCCACCTGCACGCCGCCGGACTTGAAGCCCTTGGCGACCGTGGCGTAGACCGAGGCGTCGTCGTCGATGTCGTAGCGCAGGGAGACCTTGGGCGAGAAATCCTCGAAGGTGTCCTTCACCTGCAGCTCCTGGGACACGCCGCCACCGAAGCCGGAAATGTCCGTGTCGATGGTCTCCTCGCTGTAGCGACCGCCGACGGTCAGCACGAGCCGGTCGGTGAGCGCGTAGTCGGCCTGGCCGAAGACAGCGATGACCTCGGACGTGCCGGCCGATTCCTCGCTGTCGATGAGGAAGCCCTCGGGCAGGCCGAAGGGCTGCGCGGCGCCGACGAAGGTCTTGTTGTCGATGAAGCCCTCGTCGTCCGAGTAGAAGAAACCGACGTTCCAGTTCAGCTTGCTCTCCCCGGTGCTCTGCAGCCGGAACTCCTGGGTGGTGCTCTCGCGGGGGATGGTGCGGAACTCCCGGAAGTAGTCGCCGCTGCCGCCGTCGATGTCGCCGCGGAGGAAGAAGTCGGACTCCATGTAGCCGGTGATGCTGGTGGCGCGCATGTTGGCGAAATCGTAGTCGATGCGCGCGATGTAGTACTCGAAGTCCGTGCCCACGGACTGCGGCGCGTTGAAGTTGACCTTGTCCTGGTTGTCCGGGAAGAAGCCGACGCCGTCCGGGTCCGGGTCCGCCAGGCCGTCGCCGTCGCGGTCCGGGAAGCTCGAGTACAGCGTACCGCCCGCGAAGGTGGAGAAGACCCCGGACGGAACGCCCTCGCGCATGCCGACATCCTCGCTGGCATCGCTAGCGGTCAGGGTCACCGAGAGGTTCTCGGTGGGGGTCCACAGCAGCGATGCGCGCCAGTACTGGTAGTCGAAGTCGTTGCCGCCGCCCTGCGGGTTGATGTTGCGGATGTTGCCGTCCGAGCTCCAGTCCTTGTAATTGATGCGCGCGCCGAGAACGTCCTTGACCAGCGGGATGTTCAGCGTGCCCTCGACGTCCAGGGTGTCGAAGCGGCCGTAGTCCGCCATGATCGAGCCCTCGAACTCGTCGGACTTCGGCGCCACGGAGGTGACGTTGATGCCGCCGCCGAGGGCGTTGGCCCCGAAATAGGTGGACTGCGGGCCGCGCAGCACCTCGATCCGCTCGATGTCCATGATCGGCGGGTTGATGCTCGAGGTCGCGAGGTTGAAGCCGTCGAGGTAGAAGCCGAAAGTGGCGGTACGCCGCGCCTGGTTCGAGTTCACGAAGTTGGTGATCCCGCGCATGCTGATGGCCCGGCGCGAACGGGCGCCGTTGCTGATGAAGCTCGCGTTGGGCACGCGGCCGACGAAGTCCGTGACATCCCGGAACATGTTTTTCTGGATGTCCTCGGTGTTGAAGGCCGAGATGGCGATGGGCACGTCCTGCAGGCTCTGCTCGCGCTGCTGCGCCGTGACCACGATTTCCTCCAGCGGCGCCGCGTTCTGCGCCATGGCCGGCGCGGCGGTTACCGCCAGTACAGCGGCTGCCAGCGCCCGTCGCCGCATGCCTCGCACTGCATATCCATGATCTTTCATGTTTCGTTCTCCCCTCGATCAATCCAAGCCCGATGTCGGCAGGCGCCGGCCTCCCCTCGAGGACGACGCAATCAGCGCCGATAATAGGCCGATGCCGGGGGCAAGAACACCCTCTCTGGCGGAGCAGTGGCACAATTCCCACGGATGGGCGTGATAAGCTCCCACCCCTCGAACAGCCGATTAAGCAAGGACCTCCCGATGAAGAAAAGGCGCGGACACCGCCAGACCCCGACCCTGCCGGCCCTCTGCTTGGCGCTTTTCGCGTGCCTGCTGCAACCCGCAGTGCGGGCTGCCGATGACGGCACGGAAAGCGTCATGCAGGCCGTCGAGGGGCTCTGGGCCTACACGGACCTGGTGACCCGCGACGGGCAGTCGCTACCGCTCACCGGTATCTTCCTGTTCAAGGATGGCACCTTCGTGCAGCAGAGCATCTTCAACGGCGAGCCCTTCGAGGCCCAGGGCGCCATGGCCCATGCCGGCCCCTACTGGCCCGGCGGCGCCGGGCTGCGCATGACCTCGGACCCGACGCTGAGCCTGGACCCCGGCAGCGAGACGCCCCTGACCTCGATCGGCGTACTCGAGCACGACATCGCGGTGCGCCGCGACGGCGGGGAACTGGTGATCCAGTTCGGCGGCGGTACCAGCACCGTGCAGACTTTCCGCCGCCTCGGCGATGCGGCCGACGCGGCCCTGTACCCGCTCGAGGACGGCGTCTTCGCCCTCGTCGACGGCTATTTCATCCTCGTCAGCGGCAACGCACAGCATGCGGTCACCGGCTACGGCAGCTACGAACGCGACGGCGATGCACTCACGCTCGCGATCACCCGCTGGGCCGAGAGCGACGGCGAGCAGGTGACCAACCGCAGGAATACCACCCTGGTCGCCACTTTCGACGGCGCCACCCTCGCCCTCCCCGGTGGCCAGCGCCTGGCGGTCGTCGCGGCGGAGGCAGCGGCACCATGAGCGAGCACAGCTTCACGCTCTACGATCTGCGCGTCGAAACGATCGAAGGGGACCGCCCTTTCGTGTGCAGCCACGAAGTCGGCAGCGGCTTCGAGGTGCGCGGTGAGAACATCCACATGGATGCGGACAAACCGTTCTCCCTCTATGCCCTGGCGGCGCTGTTGCCGCTGCTGCCACCCAAGCAGCGCCCCCTGAACGAGTTCGACTGGATGGCCACGGACCACGTCATCGCCTGCCCGGACCCCCACTGCGGCGCGCGCTTCCGTATCAGCCGCATCGGCCGCCAGGTGGTGCGCCGCGACGACACCACCGTGGAACCGCTGCCGGAGAACAACCCGTGGAAGGAGTGATCGACCGCTTCACCCTCGCAGAGGGCTACACCATCTCCCGCGTCATCAAGGGCGGCTGGCAGCTGTCCGACGGGCACAGCGACCGCCTCTCCGGCGACCCGGTGGCCGACATGTTCGCCTTCGTCGAGCGCGGCATCGACACCTTTGACTGCGCCGATATCTACACCGGCGTGGAAGCGCTCATCGGCGAATTTATCGCCGCGAACCAACGGCGGGCCGAGCCCTGGCCGGTACGCGTGCACACCAAGTACGTCCCGGACTACGACGCCCTC
>CAJWWA010000184.1 GCA_913048495.1 uncultured Halieaceae bacterium | reverse complement strand
CTCGAAGACCGGCAGGCGGGCGCGGTAGGCATCACGCTTCGAGCCGGCCACGCTGTTGGCATTGGCGAGATTGCTGGCGATGGTGTTCAGGCGCAGTCCCTGCGCTTCGAGGCTGCTGCCCGACACCGCCATGATGTTGAAGAGGCTCATCGCTGGCCACCGCGGAGGGCGCTGATGGCGCTCTTGATGCGGCCGTCGAGGAGCGTGAGGCTGGCCTGGTAGCGCACGGCGTTGTCCATGAAGGCGGCCTGCTCACGCTGTGTCTCCACCGTGTTGCCATCCATCGACGGCTGCGACGGGAGGCGGAAGCGGACGTCGGCCGCGGCGTTGCCGCCGGACGCCAGTCCGGCGGCCGTCAGGTGTCTGGCGTGGGTCCGCCGCAGTTCGCCGCTACCCGGGGCACCGCCCGCGGCGGCCATGGCCTGCCGGAAGTCGATGTCCCGCGCCTTGTAGCCGGGCGTATCGGCATTGGCGAGGTTTCCCGCGATGAGCTCGAGGCGCTGGGCGCGCAGGTGCAGCGCCTGTGGCGACACGCCCATGACCCGGTCTGCAAATGCCATCGATCCTCTCCCTGACCTGTTTCACTGGCTGTTGCGCTTTGCCCTCGTCAGCTATCAATTTGCGTGCCAGGTTATTTAAATCTTTTATTTCAATGGCTTAGGAGATAACCAGGGTGCCGGAGCAGCGGCCGCAGGCGGCGGAGCGGCAAGCTTTGCCGCCGGCCTTGCCGCCCCCGGCGCTGGCACGGATGCTGCAGCACCGGTCGCAACGGGCATCGTGGAGGTGAAAGTGACGTTTTTTTGGCGCTACCCGGCCCTTCCGGCCGCGCTGGCGGTTGCCGCGCTGGCCGTGCTGCCGCGCACCGCAGTCGCGCAGCCGGTGCAGTCGCTGCAGGCGATTGCCGATGCCGCCTCCCGGACGGCCGCGGCGCGCGCCACGCAGGCCGGCTTCGACGACCTGCAGGTCACGGTACAGCCCCTGGACCAGCGGCTGCGCCTGCCCGCCTGCGGCGTGCCGCTGGCAACGGCGGTCACCGGGAACAGCCCGCGCCTCGGCAGCATGAGCGTCAAGGTCCGCTGCCCCGAACCCTCGCCCTGGTCGCTGTACGTGCAGGCGACGGTCCTGGCCACCCTGGAAGTGCCGGTGCTGGTGCGGTCCGTCGGCCGCGGCGAGCGCATCGTCCGCTCCGACCTGGAGCTGGTGCAGCGCGAGATCGGAACCCGACCCGGCACCCTCATTCTCGACCCGGCGCGGATCGTGGGGCTGGAGGCGCGCCGGGACCTGCCGGCGGGCTCGACCCTTCAGCAGGGGCTGCTGGCGGCGCCGCTGCTCGTCGAGCGCGGGCAGACGGTCACGCTGGTGGCGGGCAGCGCCGGGCTGGAGGTCAGGATGCAGGGGCGGGCGCTGGACAGCGGTGCCGCCGGTGACCGGCTCCGCGTGACCAACCTGAGTTCCGGACGCTCCGTGGAAGGGGTGGTCGCCGAGGACGGCACGGTGCGCATTCCGTGAGCGGGCCGGTGTGCTGTGCTAAACTTTTTTTTGCTTTGGTCGCTAGGGCCACAGTAAGCCGCAGAACGGGGCGCCACGCGCACCCATCGGGAGATTCATGGATCCCATCGACAACAACGTGAACGTCCGGCCGGGGCGCTCGGAGACGGACGGAACGCGTCCCGCGGGTGCGCCGGAACGCGCGGGCGCCGGCGCTTCCAGCGCCGGGGCAAGCGGTGCCCGGGCAGACCAGGTATCGCTGACCCGCACCGCCGAGGAACTGCTGGCCCTGGAAACGCGGCTGCAGGAATTGCCCGGCGTCGATGAGGCCCGTGTTGCCGAGCTGCGCGACGCTGTCCGCGAGGGCAGCTATCGCATCGACCCGCTCGATATCGCCGACAAGCTCCTGCGCGCTGAACAGGAGCGATCCTAGCCCCCGTGGCGCAATCTCCTTCTCCCGAGACCCCCGCCATTCTCGCAGCGCTTGAAGAGGAAGCCGCCTCGCTGCAGGCGCTTGAAACCGCCCTCCTCGCCGAACGGGACGCCCTCACCGGGCGCGACCCCGCCGCCATCGAGGCGGCCGTTGCCGACAAGGCGACCCGGCTCGAACAGCACAGCCGCCTGCAGGCGGAGCGCCTGGCCCGCTGCGGGGGCCGTCCGCTCGGCGAGATCATCGACGCCCTGCACGACCAGGCCGCCGCGGCGGCACTTCGCGACCGGCTGCTGGCGCAGGGCGAACGCTGCGAGGCGATCAACCGGGATAACGGCCAGCTGATCCGGCGGCAGCAGGATCGCGCCGAGCGCGCCCTGGGCATCCTGCGGGCGACGGATTCCGGGCTGCGGCTCTATGCCGGCGATGGCAGCACCGAGCGATCGGGCGACCGGCAGAGCCTCGGCAAGGCGTGACGGATCCTTGACACCTTGCCGCTTTGCCGGTTGATTTCATGACGTTGCCATAATAAACACGCCAAAAGCATCGATTGTGCAGCCAAAAGCGCCAAAAAGCTTTTAAATTTAATTGGCACGCGGCTTGCAGCACTGCCTCGGGTACATTTTGCCGAGGCATGATCGTGGACACTGTAATCCCGCTGATCCGGCACCGGGCTCCGGCCCGGAGAGCCTTCAGCCCGACGGAAACCGCCAGGGCCGAGCTTGCGGAGCGCCTTCTCGCGCTGCACGAGCGGCTGCTAGGCTGTGACAACGACGACCTGCTGCTGCAGCGCTTCCTGTCCTGGGCCGAGGGGGCCGAGCTTGCCCAGGGCCTGGGCCTTCACCTGGACAGCGAGAGCACCGAGCGCCAGCTGGGCCAGAGCCACCCGTACCGCTGCACCTACCGGCTGCAGCTGGACGGCGAGTACCTGGGCGAGATCACCCTCATGCGCCACGCCCAGTACGACGAGGCGCACCTCGTCACCATCGAGCGCGGCCTCGGCGCCCTCGCCAAGGGGCTCCGCCTCGCCCGCGAACGGCAGCGCCTCGAGGATCTCGCCACCCGCGATGCGCTGACCCGCCTTCTCAACCGCAATGCCCTCGACGAGGGCCTCGCGACCGAGTTCGCCCGCGCCCGACGCGTGGGTGCACCACTCTCGCTGCTGCTACTCGATGTGGATGACTTCAAGGCGCTGAACGACCGCCATGGGCACCTCGCCGGCGACCGCGCGCTGCGCGGGATCGGCGAGATACTGCTCGCCAGCACCCGCGACACCGATCTCGTCTTCCGCCACGGCGGCGATGAATTCGCGGTGCTCATGCCCGGCACCGACGCGGACATCGCCGCCGACGTCGCCGCGCGTATCCGCGAGAACCTCTCGCGGGGTCTGCTGCAGCCGGCTGATGCCGAGGGCAAGAAGGACCTCGCCCTGCCCCGGGTCAGCATCGGCCTCGCCGCACACCAGCCCGGCGAGTCGACCACGGCGCTGCTGGAGCGGGCTGACCAGTCACTGTACCGCGCCAAGGCGTTTCGCGCCCGGGTGCAGGAGCAGGCGCCATGAGCCGACGGCACGGGGGGCGCGAGGACCGGTTCGAAGTCGGCGCCGGCCAGCCCGCGCCCAGGAACCTCTGGCTGCGGCGGGACCTGCTGGAAAGGATGGAGAAGGCCTCAGCACCGGCGACCACAGCACGCGCTGCAGCGCCGGCAGGAACCGCTCCGGCGCCTGAAGACGACCCGCAAACGCACGCCGAGCTCCGCCGGGCCTGGCGATAACGCCTCCGGGCGCCAATCTGCCGCAGCGGCGCCTGCGTAGCCTCTGCACACCCTTACGCGCCCCGCGAGCTCCCCGATGCGCCGCCTTTACTGGTTCCAGAACGACCTGCGCCTCGCCGACAACCCGGGCCTGGCTGCCCAGGCCGAGGGGGAGCAGCTGCTGCTCCTCTACCTGTGGCCGCGGCAGCGTCCCTGGTGTCACCAGAACGAGCCCGGGCCGCAGCGGCAGCGCTTCCTCGTGGAAAGTGTCCGCGCCCTGCGCGAGGCCCTCGCGGCGCTCGGCCAGGATCTCCTGGTGCTGCAGGGCTCACCGGAGCTCGTCATCCCGCAGCTGGTCGAGCAGCTGCGCATCGACCGCGTGGCGACGGCGCGCACCCCCGGGGCCTACGAAGAGGCATCCCTGGCCCGGCTCAAGCGCACACTCAGTGTGCCCGTGGACGTTCACCAGGGCGACACGCTCTTCGCCGAGGCGGACCTGCCCTTTCCGCTGGCCGGGCTGCCGGCGCAGTTCACCCCCTTCCGGCGCGCGGTCGAGGAGGCTGCCACCCCGCTGGCACCCGTGCCGGCGCCGGCGACACTGCCACCGCCGCCGGCCGTGCCCTTCGATGACACCCCGGCGGCATCCGCCCGGCCGCCCGCGTCGCTGCCGCTGCGCGGAGGCCGCGCCGAGGGCGAGCGCCGCCTGGCCCGCTTTGTCAGCCCCGAGGGCGGCCTCTACCGTTACAAGGAGACCCGCGACGGCCTCGACCCCCTCGACGGCTCGTCGACGCTGTCACCGTGGCTGGCCACCGGCTGCCTGTCACCCCGGGAGGTAGCCGCAGCCGTCGCGGACTGCGAGGCGGCTCACGGCAGCAACGAATCCAGCTACTGGCTCTACTTCGAGCTGCTCTGGCGCGAGTTCTATCACTGGCGGGCGCTTGCCGACGCCCGCAGCCTGTTCCGCCTGCACGGGGGTAGCCGCAAACGGCGGCTGCACAACTGCACCTTCGAGCCGCGCAACTTCGCCCGCTGGTGCCAGGGCGACACCAATTTCCCCCTGGTCAACGCCTGCATGCACCAGCTGGTGGAAACGGGCTGGATGAGCAACCGCGGCCGCCAGCTCGCCGCCAGCTGCCTCATACACGAGTACGGTATCGACTGGCGTTTCGGTGCAGCCTTCTTCGAGAAGCACCTGATCGACTTCGATGTCGCCAGCAACTACGGCAACTGGCAGTACATCGCCGGGGTCGGCGCCGATCCGCGCGGTGGCCGCCGCTTCGACCAGGTGGCGCAGGCCGCGCGGCACGACCCGGAGGGCCTGTTCACGGCCAAGTGGGACGGGGAGCGGCCAAAGCAACCGGACTACGTCACCGACGCCGCCGACTGGCCCATCGGCCACTGATGGCGGGACAGGCATCCTCGAAGAAACCGAAGCCGAGCAAGGTCTGCCCGGTTTGTGAGCGCTCCTTTACCTGGCGCGCCCGCTGGAAGCGGAACTGGGACGAGGTGGTGTACTGCTCCCGGCGCTGCTCCAGCCAGCGCTGGAAGCGGCGGGACCGCTAGCGGCTCTCGATCCTTCGGCTCTCAGCCCTTCGCGGGCGCGAGGCGCTCGAGCTCGCCGTCGGCCCAGGCGACGATCGCCTTGCGCTCGGCGGCCTTGCGCTTCTGCCAGCTGCCCACCATGAGCCCCATGCGGGCGTTCTTCTTCAGGTAGTCGGCGTGCCGGTCGATGAAGCGCCAGTAGAGGGCATTGTACGGGCAGGCACCCTCCCCGGTAGTCTTGCGCACATCGTAGCGGCAGCTCGCGCAGTGATTGCCCTGGCGCTGGATGTACTTGCCCGAGGCCGCGTAGGGCTTGCTCGCCATGATGCCGCCGTCGCCGTACAGGGCCATGCCCAGGGTGTTCGGGAGTTCGACCCACTCGAAGGCATCCACGTAGACCGCGAGATACCAGTCGCAGACCGACCGCACGTCCAGCCCGGCGAGCAGGGCGAAGTTGCCGATGACCATCAGGCGCTGGATATGGTGGGCGTAACCCAGGTCCAGGGTCTGCTTCAGCGCCTGCTGCAGGCAGCGCAGGTCCGTGTCGCCGCTCCAGAACCAGTCGGGCAGCGGCCGCGTGGCGGCGAGCGCGTTGTGCTCGCCGTAGCCGGGCATGTGCAGCCAGTAAATGCCGCGCACGTACTCGCGCCAGCCGAGTATCTGCCGGATGAAGCCCTCGGCCGCGGCCAGCGAACAACCCCCGTCACGCCAGCGCGCCTCCACCGCCCGGCACAGCGCCAGCGGCTCGAGCAGACCGATATTCAGGTACATGGAGATGAGGCTGTGGAACAGCCAGGGCGACTCCTCCGCCAGCGCGTCCTGGTAGGTGCCGAAGCGGTCCAGCGCGTGATCGAGGAACCACTGGAACTGCGCCTCCGCCTCCTCGGCGGTGACCGCCAGGCGGAAGGCCTCGAGGTCACCGGGGTTGTCGGGGAAGCGCTCAGTCACCAGCGCCAGGACATCCCGGGTCGTGGCGTCCAGCGCCGCCGCCGGGCGCTCGGGCACCGCTTCTCTCGCGCGCCAGCCGCTGCGGTTGTCGGCATCGTAGTTCCACTGCCCGCCCTCGGGCTCGCCGTCGTCGTCGAGGAGCAGCTGGTAGCGGCGGCGCATCTCCCGGTAGAAGTACTCCATGCGCAGCTGCTTGCGCCCCCTGGCCCAGTCGGCAAAGTCGTCTATAGAGCAGAGGAAACGGCTGTCCTCGAGCAGCGCCACCGGCACGGCCAGCCGCTCTTCCCAGCCCGCCATGACCTCCGCGAGGCGCGCCTCACCGGGCTCGCAGCAGCGCAGCGCCTTTGCGCCGGTATCGGCCAGCACCTGCCGCGCGGCCGCCTCGAGGCTGGTCACACCGTCTTCGTAGGCGATGTAGTGCACCGTGTAGCCTTCGGCCCTGAGCGCATCGCGAAAATGGCGCATGGCCGAGAAGATGAAAGCAATTTTCTTTTTATGATGGCCGACATAATCCGTTTCGTCGCGGACTTCACACATCAGAATTTCGTCCTGATCCGGTGAGGCGTCTTTGAGGCTAGATATGTTGTGGCTTAACTGATCGCCCAGGATGAGAATCAAACGTCGTGTCACCACTCAATCTCCCGGCCATCATAGTCGTAGAATTTGCCAGACATGTCAGGTTTGGCGGTGCACACTACTGA
>CAJWWA010000183.1 GCA_913048495.1 uncultured Halieaceae bacterium | reverse complement strand
CCGCCGATAAGCAGAGGCATCGCAACATTCTCGGCGGCGTCGAACTCCGCAAGCAGGTGGTGGAACTGGTAGACAAAGCCCAGGTGCCGGTTGCGCCAGCGGCAGCGCGCCTTCTCCGGCAGGCGATCGAGGGCCTGCCCGGCCACCTCCACGCTGCCGCTGCTCGGCGGGTCCAGGCCGCCGAGCAGGTTGAGGAGCGTGGACTTGCCGCTGCCGCTGGCGCCGACGATGGCGAGGCGCT
Source organism: uncultured Halieaceae bacterium (assembly GCA_913048495.1). GTDB lineage: Bacteria > Pseudomonadota > Gammaproteobacteria > Pseudomonadales > Halieaceae > Pseudohaliea. Next base: position 6,627 of record CAJWWA010000183.1, on the reverse strand, counting down.
CCCCCGCCCTCAACGTGAGCTCGACCCCGCGAAGAACCTCCACCTCCCGGCCGCCATCGCGGTAGACCTTGCCGAGGCCGCGGCAGCAGAGCACCGGATCAGCCATGGCGCAGGGCCTCCGCCGGGGCGACCCGCGATGCGCGCCAGGCCGGGTACAGCGTGGCCACGAGCCCGAGGCCCAGGGAGGCCACCACCACGGCCGCCACGTCTGACCAGCGCAGTTCCGCCGGCAGGCCGGTTATGAAGTAGACGGCCGGGTCGAAGAGCCGTGCCTGCAGCAGACCCTCCAGGCCGGCCGCGATGCGGTCGACGGAGAGTGCCAGCGCGACCCCGAGCACGGCGCCCACGGCCACGCCCAGGCATGCCAGCGCCGCCCCGTGGATCACGAACAGCCGCAGGATCGCCGGAGGGTCGGCGCCGAGGGTTCGCAGTACGGCGATGTCCTCGCGTTTTTCCGCCACCGACATGACCAGGGTCGCGACGATATTGAACGCGGCCACGGCGACCACGCTCAGCAAAAGCAGGCTCACGGTGAGCTTTTCCATGCGCACGGCGCGGAACAGCGAGCCCTGCGTCGCACTCCAGGGCACCGGGCGGACACCCGCCGGCAGCGTTGCTGCCAGCCGCTCCAGGGTCGCCGGCGCCTCGAAGAGGTCATCGGTGCGCAGCTTGAGACCGCTGGGCAACCCGTTGCCCCCGAGCAGACGGCCGGCCGTGTCGAGGGAGACGTAGGCCAGTTCCGCGTCCTGCTCCGCGCCGACCCGGAACAGGCCCACCACCTCGAGGCGTCGGCTGCGGGGAAAAAGGCCCAGGGGCGTGGCGGTGAAGCGCGGCAGCGTCACGCGTACCGTATCGCCGATGCCGACGCCGAGCATGCGCGCAAGGGTCGCGCCGAGGACCACGCGGAACGGCGCTTCCTCGAGGGCGTCGAGGCGCCCGGCGACCAGCGTGGCGGGCATGCGCGAGACGCTGCCCTCTCTCGCGGGGTCGATCCCGGTCAGCTGCACGCCGCGCTGCCCACGCCCGGCGCCGAGGAGTGCCTTCTCGCGGATGTAGGGGGCGACGCCCCGTACCGCCGGATCCGCCGCCACGCGACTGGCGAGGGCCTCCCAGCCCTCGGCGGCCTCCGGGTTATCGAATTCAAGATAGCCGTGGGGGACCAGGGCGAGGATGCGGCCACGCAGCTCGCCGGCAAAGCCGTTCATGACGGAGAGCACGACGATCAGGCTGGCCACGCCGATGACCATGCCCAGCATGGAGACGAGGCTGACGAGAGCAGTGAAGCGGTTGCGCTGGCGGCTGAAACTGTAGCGAAGCCCGATGAAGGCGGGGTAGCCCACCGGCGGTCAGCGACTGCGGGTGTCGCTGGCGGACGCGTCGTAGAAGGACGCCTCGGCGACCTCCCCGGCCTCGCCTTTTTCCTCGTCGCAGCGGTTGGGATCGCCGCCGCAGATTTCACAGGACTGGTTGATCCCGATCGCACCGAGACCGCCGCAGGAGCCCTTGATCGGCTCGCGGCCGGCGAGCACGCCGACGGCCATGGCGGTGACAATCAGGCCCATGATGATTACCGTCAGCACGAAAACGAGCATTGCAGCCTCCTATCCTTGGCCGTCTTCTTCGGCCAGGTACGGCGCGAAGGCGGGCGAGCTGTATTCCTCGAAGCCCTCGCCCTCACGCGCGAGCAAATATACCGCAAGGCCCGCCTCAGCGGCCACAGCAAGCGCGGCCTCGCGACCGAGCACCGTGAGCGCTGTGGCCCAGCCGTCGGCGACCATACAGGATTCTGCCACCACCGTAACAGACACCACATCGTGGGTCACGGGCGCCCCGCTGCGCGGATCGATCATGTGCGAGTAGCGCTCGCCGCCCACGGCAAAGAAATTGCGATAGTCCCCGGAGGTCGCGATCGCGCGGTCACTGAGCTCGATACCCCGGGCCACCGCGCGGATACCGGCCTCCGGCCGCTCCACGGCGACGCGCCAGGCATCCCCGCGCGGGCTCTGCCCCGCAACCCGCATCTCCCCGCCGATCTCCACCAGGTAGTCCGTAAAGCCCCGGGCCTCGACGATCCCCGCCACGCGGTCCACCGCGTAGCCCTTGGCGATGGAGGAGAAGTCGAGGGCAAGGGCGGCCTGCTTCTCGAGACGCCGGCTTTCCGGGTCCCAGGCGAGCTTGTCCTGCCCGACACGAGCACGGACTTCCGCAAGCGCCGCCGGATCCGGCACGCCGTTGCGCGGCCCCTCGGGCCCGAAGCCCCAGAGATCGACCAGCGGCGCCACCGTCACGTCGTAGGCGCCGCCGCTCGCGTCGCCGATGGCCAGGGCGGCCTCGAGCACCGCCGCGAAGCGCGGCGACACGGTCATGCCCTGTCCCGGCGGCAAGCGGTTGAAGCGGCTGATCTCCGAGCCCTCGAGCCAGGTCGACATGCTGTCGTTGACGGCCTCGAGCTCGGCATCGATGGCCGCCTGCAAGTCGGCCTCAGCCGGGGCGCCGGCGGGTACCGTGAGGTGCCAGCTCGTGCCCATGGTGCGGCCTTCCAGGCGGAGGTCCTGCGGCTCACCCCCGCAGGCGGCGAGGAGCGCCAGCAGCGCGCCAAAAAAAAGCCACCGCACGGGGCGGTGGCTCCTGGCGAGCCCCGGCAGCATCAGCCGCCGAAGTCGTCGAGCAGGATATTCTCGGGCTCGACGCCGAGATCCGTAAGCATCTGGATACAGGCGGCGTTCATCATCGGCGGCCCGCACATGTAGTACTCGCAGTCCTCCGGGGCCGGGTGGTTCTTGAGATACTCCTCGAAGAGGACATTGTGGATGAAGCCGGTGAGGCCTTCCCAGTTGTCTTCGGGCTGCGGGTCGGACAGGGCCACGTGCCACTCGAAGTTGTCGTTCTCTGCCGCCAGGCCGTCGAAGTCCTCGACGTAGAACATCTCGCGCAGGGAGCGGGCACCGTACCAGAAGCTGATCTTGCGCTTGCTGTTGAGCCGCTTGAGCTGGTCGAAGAGATGCGAGCGCATGGGCGCCATGCCGGCACCACCGCCGATGAAGATCATCTCCGCGTCGGTATCCTTGGCGAAGAACTCGCCGAAGGGCCCGTAAACCTTCACCTTGTCGCCCGGCTTCAGGTTGAAGACCCAGGACGACATGATGCCGGGGGGGATGCCCTCGCTGCCGGGCGGGGGCGTCGCGATGCGGATATTGAACTTCACCACGCCCTTCTCTTCCGGATAGTTGGCCATGGAGTAGGCGCGGATCGTGGTCTCGCTGCACTTCGACTCGAGGTTGAAGAAGCCGAAGCGCTCCCAGTCGCCGCGGTATTCCTCGTCGACGTCGAAGTCACTGAACTTGACGTGGTGCGGCGGGCACTCGAGCTGCACGTAGCCGCCGGCGCGGAAGTCGACGCTCTCGCCCTCCGGCAGCTTCAGGGTCAGCTCCTTGATGAAGGTGGCGACGTTCGGGTTGCTCTCGACAGTGCACTCCCACTGCTTGACGCCGAAGACCTCCTCCGGCACCTGGATTTTCATATCCTGCTTCACCGCGGTCTGGCAGGACAGGCGCCAGCCCTCGTTCGCCTCGCGGCGGGTGAAGTGGGATTCCTCGGTGGGCAGCATGGCACCGCCGCCCTCCTTGATGATGCACTTGCACTGCGCGCAGGTACCGCCGCCACCGCAGGCGGAGGCGAGGAAAAGGTCCGCATCGGCGAGGGTCTGCAGCAGTTTGCCCCCGGCGGGCACCGTGATGGTCTTCTCGCCGTTGATCTCGATATTCACGCTGCCGGAGCTCACCAGCCGCGCCCGGGCGAAGAGAATCACCATGACCAGCGCGAGCACGATGGCCGTGAACATCCCGACGCCGTAGACGATAGTCAAATCCATGTTGCCAAATCCCTAGATGTCGATACCGCCGAAGGACATGAAGCCGAGGGACATGAGCCCGACGGTGATGAACGTGATGCCGAGGCCCTGGAGGCCGTCCGGGACATCGCTGTACTTGAGCTTCTCGCGGATACCCGCGAGGGCCACGATGGCCAGGGCCCAGCCGACGCCGGCACCGGCGCCGAAGACCACGCTCTCGCCGAAATTGTAGTCTCTTTCCACCATGAACAGGGACGCGCCGAGGATGGCGCAGTTCACCGTGATCAGCGGCAGGAAGACGCCGAGGGCGTTGTAGAGCGCCGGCACGTACTTGTCGAGGAACATCTCGAGAATCTGCACGATGGCGGCGATCACGCCGATGTAGGACAGTAGGCCGAGGAAGGACAGGTCCATTTCCGGGAGCCCGGCCCAGGCCAGGGCGCCATCGGCGAGCAGGTAGTTGTAGATGAGGTTGTTCACCGGCACCGTGATGGTCAGCACCACGATCACGGCGATGCCGAGACCGAGCGCCGCCTGTACCTTCTTGGACACGGCCAGGAAGGTACACATGCCCAGGAAGAAGGCCAGGGCCATGTTCTCGATGAAGATCGAGCGGACAAAGAGGCTCAGGTAGTATTCCATCACGCGGTCTCCTCAGCGGGCGTATGCGGCGCCAGGCGGAAATCGGGTTCCTCCACCTGCTTGGCGTCCCAGCTGCGCAGGGCCCAGATGAACAGGCCGATGAGGAAGAAGGCGCTCGGCGGCAGCAGCAGCAGGCCGTTGGGCACGTACCAGCCGCCCTCGGTCGCCAGCGGCAGAATCTCGATGCCGTAGAGCTTGCCGGAACCGAAGAGCTCGCGAACCACCGCGACGCTCAGCAGCACCACAGAGTAACCCAGGCCATTGCCGACCCCGTCGAGGAAGCTCGGCAGCGGCGGGTTTTTCATGGCGAAGGCTTCCGCGCGGCCCATGACGATGCAGTTGGTGATGATCAGGCCGACAAAGACCGACAGCTGCTTGCTGATGTCGTAGGCCACGGCCTTGAGAATCTCATCCACCAGGATCACCAGGGAGGCGATGATCGTCATCTGCACGATGATGCGGATGCTCCCGGGGATGTGGTGGCGGATGGCGGCGATGAACAGGTTCGAGAACGCCGTCACCGCGGTCAGGGCGATGCACATCACGACGGTCACCTGCAGCGACGACGTGACCGCCAGCGCGCTGCAGATACCGAGGATCTGCAGGGCGATCGGGTTGTTCCTGAAAATCGGTGTGGTCAGTGCTTCCTTGACGTTTTGCATGTCAGGCGTCTCCCGTCTTCAGGTTGTCGAGGAAGGGCTTGAAGCCCTGCTCGCCCAGCCAGAACTGGACGAGATTGGTCACGCCGCGTCCCGTGAGCGTGGCGCCGGAGAGACCGTCGACGCGCCAGGGCGCGTCCGCGCTCTCCTTGTCGACGGCGCCCTTGGCGAGCGCGATGGCGGCCTCACCGTCGCGGTAGACCTGCTTGCCCGGCCACTGGGACTTCCAGCGCGGGTTGTCCACTTCGCCGCCGAGGCCCGGGGTCTCGCCGTGCTCGTAGAACCCGAGGCCGGCGACGGTGTTGGCGTCCGACTCGAGCGCGATGAACCCGTAAAGCGTAGACCACAGGCCATAACCGTGGATCGGCAGGATCACCTTGTCCAGTCCGCCATCGGCCGCCTGCACCAGGTACACCTCGGCATAGTCGGCGCGGCGACCGATCTTCGCCGGGTCTTCCTCGAGGTCCGTGGAGAGCTTCGGCGACTTGCTCGCGGCGCGCTGGTTGTAGCCGTCGGGCACGTCTGCGGCGAATTCGCCCGTGCGCAGGTCGACGTAGCGGGCGTCGATGCGCTCGAACAGTTCGTCGACGGTCTTGCCCTCTTCCAGCATGCCGGCGGCAGCGAGAATGTTGCGCTTGCGGTCGAGGTCCTTGTTGGCCTCCTGCGCCGGCTTCAGGATCACCGCCGCCGTGGACACCACGATGGAGCAGACGATGCAGAGCGCGAACGCGACCGTGACGATCTTCTTGATGGAGTCATTGCTAGACACGGGCAAGCCTCCGCTTGATGTTGGCCTGGATGACGAAGTGATCCATGATCGGCGCGAACAGGTTGGCGAACAGGATCGCCAGCATGATGCCCTCCGGGAAGGCCGGGTTGATCACGCGAATCAGCACCGTCATGAAGCCGATAAGCAGGCCGAAGCACCAGCGGCCGGTGTTGGTCATCGCGGCCGAGACCGGGTCCGTCGCCATGAAGAACATGCCGAAGGCGAAGCCGCCGACCACCAGGTGCCAGTACCAGGGCATGGAGAACGCCGGGTTGCTCTCGGAACCCACGAGGTTCAGGAAGCTCGAGAACAGGAACATGCCCAGGAACACGCCGGCGACGATGCGCCAGGAGGCGATCCGCGTGGCCAGCAGCCAGGCACCGCCGATGATGATCGCGAGCGTGGAGGTCTCGCCGATGGAGCCCGGAATCGCGCCGACGAAGGCCTGCATCCAGCTATAGCTGTCCTGCAGCCCGGCCATGCCCTGGGAGGCAACCACACCCAGCGGCGTCGCGCCGGTGTAGCCGTCCACGGCCGTCCACACGGCGTCGCCGGACAGCTGCGCCGGGTAGGCGAAGTAGAGGAAGGCGCGGCCCGTGAGCGCCGGGTTGAGGAAGTTCTTGCCGGTACCGCCGAAGACTTCCTTGCCGATCACCACACCGAAGCTGATACCCATGGCCGCCTGCCAGAGCGGCAGGGCCGGGGGG
>CAJWWA010000182.1 GCA_913048495.1 uncultured Halieaceae bacterium | reverse complement strand
GCCGGCGAACGCCTCGGCATGAGCCTCTACCGGCTGCTGGAGGAGGGCGACGACCACCTCCGGCTGCGCCTCTACAACCTCGGCGCGCCGCTGCCGCTGTCCGACGTGCTGCCGATCCTCGAGAACCTGGGCCTGCGCGTGGTGACCGAGCGCGCCTACCCGGTGCGGGCGCGCCGGGGGGAACACTACTGGATCCAGGAGTTCTCGCTGATCTACACGCTGGCGCAGAACATCGACCTCGACGAGGTGAAGGGCGAGTTCGAGGACGCCTTCCGGCGCATCTGGTTCGGCGAGGCGGAGAGCGACTCCTTCAACCGGCTGCTCCTCGGCACCCGGCTGTCCTGGCGGGAAATCGCCCTGCTGCGCGCCTACGCCTGCTACCTGCGGCAGATCAACTTCCCCTACAGCCTGGCCTACATCGCCGAAACCATGGCGGATCACCTGCACCTCTCCGCCGGCATCGTCGAGCTGTTCCTGACCCGCTTCTCGCCGGTCTTCGACGGTGACGAGGACTGGCGGTCGCAGCGCGAGGCGGCCGTCGAGGAGCGCGTGCTCACCGGCCTCGACGCGGTGCAGAACCTGGGCCAGGACCGGATCATCCGCCAGTACGTGGCGGTCATCCGGGCGACGCTGCGCACCAACTTCTTCCAGCCCGACGACCGCGGCGAGTTGAAGCCCTACTTCTCCTTCAAGCTTTCGCCGGGCGACATCCCGGATGTGCCACGGCCGGTGCCGCTGTACGAGGTGTTCGTCTATTCGCCGCGCCTCGAGGGCGTGCATCTCCGTGGCGGCAAGGTGGCCCGCGGCGGCCTGCGCTGGTCGGACCGGCTCGAGGATTTCCGCACGGAGGTCCTCGGTCTGGTCAAGGCGCAGCAGGTGAAGAACGCGGTGATCGTGCCCGTGGGTGCCAAGGGCGGCTTCGTCTGCAAGCGCCTGGGCGCCGACTGGGAGCGCGATGCCGTGCAGGCCGAGGGCGTCGCCTGCTACCAGACCTTCATCCGCGGGCTGCTCGATATCACGGACAACCGCACCGAACGCGGCGTGGTGCGCCCGCCGCACGTCGTTGCCAAGGATGACGAGGATCCCTACCTCGTTGTCGCCGCTGACAAGGGCACGGCCACCTTTTCCGACATCGCCAACGCCCTCTCGCAGGAGTACGGCTTCTGGCTGGGCGATGCCTTCGCCTCCGGCGGCAGCGTCGGCTACGACCACAAGAAGATGGGGATCACGGCGCGTGGGGCGTGGGTGTCCGTGGAGCGGCATTTCCGCGAGCTCGGCATCAACGTCGCCACCACGCCGTTCTCGGTCGTGGGTATCGGCGACATGAGCGGCGACGTCTTCGGCAACGGCATGCTCCTGTCACCGCATATCCGCCTCGTGGCCGCCTTCAACCACCAGCACATCTTCGTCGACCCGGAGCCGGACACGGCGGCCTCCTACGCCGAGCGTCAGCGCCTTTTCGCCCTGCCGCGCTCGAGCTGGGAAGACTACGACGCGTCACTGATTTCCGCCGGGGGCGGCGTGTTCAGCCGCGCCGCCAAGTCGGTGACGATTTCCCGGGAGATGAAGGCGCGCTTCGACATCAGCGCGGACCACCTGACCCCGGCGGAGTTGATCAGCCACCTGCTGCGCGCCGAGGTGGACCTCCTGTGGAACGGCGGCATCGGCACCTGGGTGAAGTCCAGCCTGGAGGCGCACACGGACGTCGGCGACAAGACCAACGACAGCCTGCGGGTGAATGCCAACGCGCTGCGCTGCCGGGTTATCGGTGAGGGCGGCAATCTCGGCATGACGCAGCTTGCGCGGGTGGAGTATGCGCTCCACGGCGGGCGCGTGAACACGGATTTCATCGACAACGCCGGCGGCGTCGACTGCTCCGACCACGAGGTGAACATCAAGATCCTCCTCGACACCATCGTCGCCCGCGGGGATCTTACCGAGAAGCACCGCAACACGCTGCTCGAGGAAATGACCGACAGCGTGGCGGCGCTGGTGCTGGCGAACAACTACCGCCAGGTGCAGGCCATCAGCCTGGCCGAGTTCGAGGCCAGGGAGCGCGCCGGCGAGTACCGGCGCCTCATCGGCAACCTCGAGGCCAGCGGCCGCCTGGACCGGGAGCTCGAATTCCTGCCCAGCGATGAGGACCTCGCCGAGCGCGCGCTCCTGAACCGGGGGCTCACCCGGCCGGAGCTCGCCGTACTCGTGTCCTACAGCAAGGCGGCCCTCAAGGAAGCGCTCAGCGAATCCGCCCTGGAGCAGGATCCGACGCTGGCGGAGGCGGCGGCCACGGCGTTCCCCGCGCGCCTCGTCGAGCGCTTCCCGGAAGACGTGGCGGCGCACCGGCTGCGCCGCGAGATCACCTGCACGCAGGTGGCCAACGACATGGTCAACCGCATGGGGCCGAACTTCGTCACCCGTCAGCAGCGCGCCACGGGGGCGCCGGTGGCTGACGTGGCCCGGGCCTACACGGCCGCGATGGCCATCTACGGCGTCGGCGGCCGCTGGGACGCCATCGAGGCGCTCGATTACCGGGTAGAGGCCGCGCTGCAGCACGAGATGATGCTGGACGTCGTGCGGTTGGTGAAGCGCTCCACCCGCTGGCTGCTGCGCAACCGCCGACACCAGCTGGCTCCGTCGCTGCTCATCGAGGAGTTCGCCGGCGGCATCGACGGGTTCCTCGAGCAGCTGCCCTCGCTGCTGCGCGGCAACGCACAGGCGTTTTTCGAGGAGCGCCGCGACCGCTATCTCAGCGCCGGGGTCGACGAACCGCTCGCGGCCACGGTGGCCGCGGGGCTCTACGCCGCCACGGGGCTGGCCATCATCGATGTGGCCAGCCGGGCCGAAGCGCCCCTCGGCGACGTGGCGGAGCTCTACTTCCACCTCGGGGAGCGCCTCGAGCTCGACTGGTTCGGCGGTCAGATCCTGCGCAGTGCCGTGGACAACGAATGGCAGGCGCTGGCGCGCGAGTCCTACCTCGAGGACCTGCAGGCACAGCAGTGCACGCTGGCCATGGGCATCCTGCGCCTGCGCTGCGAGGGTCTCGACAGCGCCGCCTGCGTGGAGCGCTGGGAGGAACAGGAGGCGACGCTCATCGCCCGCTGGCGCGAGATGCTGGCGGAACTGCACGCGACGACGGCGCCGGACTTCGCGATGTTTGCGGTCGCCAACCGAGAACTGCTGGACCTCGCCCAGAGCAGCCGGCGGGCCTGAGCCCGAGCCGGCCTCAGCCGGCGGCGCTGTTCGTCAGCTGCATGTGTGCTTCCCCGCGCAGGAACGCAGCGACGTCCTTTGCGGGGAGGGGTCTTGCGAGGTAGTAGCCCTGCCCGTGCACGCCCCGCTCGCCCTGCAGAAAGGCGGCCTGCTCCACGCTTTCGACGCCCGCCAGCACCACGTCGAGGCCGAGCGCCTGGCTCATCGCGATCATCGCGCGGGCGATGCGCTGGCCGTCCGGACCGCTGACATCCTTGAGATAGCTGCCGTCGATCTTCAGCGTGCGCACGTGCAGCGCCTGCAGGTAGCGCAGGCCAAGGGAGCCGGAACCGAAGCCGTCCACCACCAGGCCGACGCCCATGGTCTCGAGCGTCTCCATGCTCGCGGTGGTCCGCTCGGGCGCTTCGAGGAGCGCCCGCTCGTGGACCTCCAGTTCGAGCTGCGACGGCTCCAGCTGGTGGCGGCGCAGTATGGCCTCGATGCGGGCCGGCGTGTCGGCGTGGTTCAGGGTCTTCGGGCTGACGTTCATACCCAGGCGCGGCGGCGCGATGCCGTCGGCCTGCCAGGTCGCGAGGTGGGCGCAGGCGGCGTCCAGGGACTGGAAGTCCAGCTGGCGGACCAGGCCGGCTTTTTCTGCCGCGGTGATGAAGCGCTCCGGCGGCACCATACCGAGCTCCGGGTCCTCCCAGCGCGTGAGCGCCTCGATGGCAACGATCTCGCCGCTCGCGACGTCGAACTCGGGGTGGAACACGAGATCGAGGCCGTCGCCGTCCAGCGCCGCGCGCAGGTTCTCCACCAGGGTGAGGTATTCCGCGGCCTGGGCGGTCATGGCCGCCGTATAGAAGCGCCAGTCGTTGCGCCCCTGCTCCTTGGCCTCATACATGGCGGTGTCGGCGTTGGTCAGCAGTTCGTCGGCGCTGCCCGCGTCGTCAGGGTACAGGCTGATACCGATGCTGCAGCTCAGCTGGGCCTGCTCGCCGCCTAGCTCAAAGGGGCGTGAGACGGCATCCATGAGCTTGCTGGCCACCTGCGAAAGGTTGGCCGGGTCCTTCACGCCGGTGAGGACCGCGACGAACTCGTCGCCGCCGACGCGTGCCAGCGAGTCACTGTCGCGCAGGGCGCCGGGAAGGCGGCTCGCGGCCTGGCGCAGTACCTCGTCGCCGGCGGCATGGCCCAGGCTGTCGTTGATGGCCTTGAAGCGGTCGAGGTCGATGAACATGACGGCGACCTGGCCACCCTCGCGGTTCGCCTGCTTGAGGCTGCGCTGCAGGATGATGTCGAGGAGGATCCGGTTGGGCAGGCCGGTGAGCGGATCGTGGTGGGCAATGCGCTCCAGCTGGGACTGGGCGGTCTGCAGGGCGGTGATGTCGTGCGCGCTCACGAGCACCCCGAGCGTGCCGTCCCCATCGTGAAGCGGCGTGTAGACGACGTTGAAGCAGCGCGGCTCTCCCACGGCGGGCTGCCGCCATTCCTCGAAGCTGACCGTCTCGCCCTTGAGGCAGCGGGCGAGCCCCGGGGCGACGTTGCTGTTCAGGGCATCACCGGCGAACAGCTCCTCAACGCGGTGGCCGAGGAGCTCGTCCGGCTGGTAGCCGAAGAAGCTGGCATAGGCTTCGTTGATCATGAGGTAGCGGTAGTCCCGGTCCAGGGCTGCAAGCTGGTCCTGGGTACTGGCGACGGCCTGGGCGTAGATCTCCAGGTCCTGGAGGCGGGCCGAGAGTTCCTCCCGCGCGCGCATGCGCTGGGAGATGTTGCGGATCACGCAGGCGATGCGCTTGCCATCGCGGGTGAGCGCCATCCGCGCCTCGAACCAGCGCTTTTCGCCCTGCAGCGTCAGCGCATAGCTGATCTCGGCGGGCGAGCCCTCCGCGACGCACCGATCCAGTGCCGCCCGGAAGTCGTCGCGAACAAAGGGCGGTAATACGTCATCGACCTTCCGGCCCACGGCGCTGTCAGCCGGCTCGATGAGGTCTTCCGGCCGACCCGTGTGAACGGAAACAATCCGGCCCTCCCGGTCCATGAGCACGAACAGGTCCGGTAGCACATCAAACAGCGAGGCGAGGACTTCGGCCTGACGCGCGCCGGCGTCCTCCAGGGCGCGGGTCTCGGTCAGGTCGACATGGACGCCCAGCAGGCGGACGACCCTGCCGCCGGCATCCCGCACCGGCGTGGCGCGGGCGAGGATCGGGACGTAATGCCCATCCTTGTGGCGAAGGTGGAAGGCGTGCTCCCAGTGCCCGTCGGCCTCCTCCCGGAAGCGGGCGAGGTGGCTGAGTACCGCTTCCCGGTCTTCCTCCGCCAGCAGTGTCTCGAAGGTGGCGAAGCTGTTCGCAAGTTCGTCGTCGCCATAGCCGAGCTGCGCTTTCCAGCTCGGGGAGAAGTAGAGCCGGTCCTCGACCAGGTCGTAGTCCCAGATGCCCTCATCGAGGGCGGAGGTGAGCAGGCGGTAGCGCGTGCGCTCCTCGTCGAGGGTACGCCGCAGGCTGACCTGCTCGCTGCTGTCACTGAAGATTGCGGCGACGTAGCCGCCGGCGAGCGCATAGAGGTCGTTGCGGTACCAGCCGGCGCGCAGGTCGTCTTCGTAGTAGAGCGGGGGAAGCGCTTCCGGGATGCCCGATTGGCTGACCCGTCGCAGGGCGTCGACGATGCCCATGGCGTCGGCGCCGCGCATCGCGCGGGTCAGGGGCCGGCCAAGGAGTTCCCGGGGGTCCGCATCCGCGATGCGGCAGGCTGCGGGGTTCAGGTAGACAAACTCGAAGTCCCGGCCACCGTCGATGGGCCGGTAGATGGCAACGCCGAACTCAACGGCGTCAAGCAGCCCTGCCGCGACGGCCGCGGTCAGCGGGTGATCAGCATGCGCCGGTAGCCCTGGCACGGCCACCCCCTTGCTTGCATATTACAATGCAATAATAAACCTGCAGTTGGCGGTGTCAACTTTGGCAGGTCGGTACCCGTCTCCGCGGGCCGGCGAGCCGCCGGGGGGCAGGGCCGGGTGCGGGGCCGGGTGCGGGGCCGGGTGCGGGGCGAGGGCCCCGCGCCGCGGAAGCTGTCAGACAGAAGGCAATCGATGCACGCCCGAGACGCCCGTCATGCCATCCCAATGGGCGGCGCGGCCCTCGCGCCAGCCCGAGAGCCAGTTGACCCGCTGCTGCTCGTTCTCGTGGGGGCAGCTGTCGCTGCTGCGACCGGAAACCCCGGCGAGATAACCCCGGTCATAGGCTCGGCTGGCCATGTCGCGCTTCTGTCTTTTCATAGTGGTGCCTCTCGAGCAGTGGCGGTGGAAGGGGCGGGCGTGGCGCCCGCTTCCTGATCTAAGCAAAGGGGCCAGGCACTGTCGATGAACGATTTGTTACAAGGGCGGGGCCTGTAGCGCCGCTTGTTTATAAGGCGGAAAAACTTCCCTGTCCCCAGTGCCTTAGCGATAGCCGGGGAGGTCTGTTAGGCTCGCAACTGCCGTCGGCGCAGCGTCCCCGATCGCCCGGGCCTTACCCGGGCCCTGCCTGCGCTACAACGCCTACTGCCCGGAGAAAGCCCATGCACCGCGTTGCCACACTCGTCCTGCTTCTGCTTGTCACCTTCGGCCCGCCGGCGCGCGCCGCCGACGGCGCGCCCAGAGTCATCGCAGCCGTGTGCCGCGATCGTCGTTCACACCTCTTGATCACAGCGTGCCTGGCCTCTCGGT
>CAJWWA010000181.1 GCA_913048495.1 uncultured Halieaceae bacterium | reverse complement strand
GGGCGGACGCGTGCCTGCCGCTGGCGCGACAGGCGTGAAAAGCTTCAACTCCCTTTGATGCGCTGCACCGCCCAGCGCGCGGCATCGGCGACCACGGGATCCGCATCCTCGGTCAGCCGCGCCGCCACCGGGCCAAGGGCGGGATCGCCCGAATTGCCGATGGCATATAGAACATTGCGCACAAACCGATCCCGCCCGATCCGCTTGATCGGCGAGCCCGAGAACATCGCCCGGAACGCCGTATCGTCCAGCGCCGCCAAATCGGCCAGACGCGGCGCGCTGAGCCCCTCGCGGGCGGCATAACGCATGTCGCTGGCTGCAACCGCGAATTTGTTCCACGGGCAAGCGGCCAGACAATCGTCACAGCCATAGATCCGGTTGCCCATGGGCTTGCGGAACTCGACCGGAATCGCTTCGCGATTCCCGGGACTCGAACAGTCCTCGCGGAAAGCCCCGAACCGCGGCGAGCCCCAAAGCGCGGCCCGAATGCCCCGTGAGGCGCCTCCCGCCGCCCCCTACCGCACTGCCACTGTCCGGCGCTGGTCGTCACCACGACGTCAGGCCTCGGGTTCGGGCAGCCCCTCGGCAACAATCAGGCCACGCTTTGCCTCTCGCCCCGCGACGGGGCTTTCTGCGAGGACTGTCTGAGTCCCGAAAATTCGCTTTAGCGAATTTTGGTCGAGTTCCGCAGCGGCCGGCGCGGGGCGAGAGGCAGTGGCCGTTGCCGAGGGGCTGCCCGCACCCGAGGCCGGGCTACTGGCACCCCGAAGAACCACCGGCCCGAGAAAGCATCTACTTACCCGCCGCCCCCATTTCCGCTAGAATTGCGGGCTCTAAAACTGAGACAAGTGCCCGCAAGGCAAGGATTTTTAATGTTCGACCAGCGCATGAGCATCCAGGGTTTCGACGACGACGTGTTCGCCGCGATCCAGGCCGAAGAGCGGCGGCAGGAAGAGCATATCGAGCTCATCGCCTCCGAGAACTACGCCAGCCCCCGGGTGCTGCAGGCGCAGGGCTCCGTGCTGACCAACAAGTACGCCGAGGGCTACCCGGGCAAGCGTTACTACGGCGGCTGCGAATACGTCGACGTGGTGGAAGAACTGGCCGCGGAGCGGGCAAAGGCCCTGTTCGGGGCGGCCTATGCGAACGTGCAGCCGCACTCCGGCTCGCAGGCCAACGCGGCCGTGTTCCAGGCGTTGTGCAAGCCGGGGGATACCATCCTCGGCATGAGCCTGGCGGACGGCGGCCACCTCACCCACGGCGCCAAGCCCAACTTCTCCGGCAAGACCTACAACGCCGTGCAGTACGGCCTCGACAACGACACGGGTGAGGTCGACTACGCGCAGGTCGAGGCGCTGGCGAAAGAGCACAAGCCGCGCATGATCATCGCGGGCTTTTCCGCCTACAGCCGGGTCATGGACTGGGCCCGCTTCCGCGCCATCGCCGATGCCGTCGGTGCCTACCTGCTCGTCGACATGGCGCACATCGCCGGGCTCGTCGCCGCAGGCGTGTACCCGAACCCGGTGCCGCACGCAGACGTGGTCACCTCCACCACCCACAAGACCCTGCGCGGCCCCCGCGGCGGTATCATCCTGGCGCGGGCGAACGAGGAACTGGAGAAGAAGTTCAACTCCGCCGTGTTCCCGGGTGGCCAGGGTGGCCCGCTCATGCACGTCATCGCCGCCAAGGCCGTGGCCTTTCTCGAGGCCCAGGCGCCGGAGTTCGTCACCTACCAGGAACAGGTGGTGGCCAATGCCCGGGCCATGGCGTCGACCTTCATCGAACGCGGCATCAACATCGTCTCCGGCGGCACCGACAACCACCTCATGCTGGTGGACCTCATCGGCAGGCCCTACACCGGCAAGGATGCCGACGAGGCGCTGGGCGCTGCGAACATCACCGTGAACAAGAATGCCGTGCCCAACGACCCGCGCTCGCCCTTCGTCACCTCCGGCCTGCGCGTCGGCACGCCGGCGATCACCACCCGCGGCTTCGGCGAGGCCGAGACCGTGGAGCTCACGCACTGGATGTGCGATGTGCTCGAGGCGCTGGAAGGCGGTGATGCCGCTGCCACCATCGCCGACGTGAAGCAGAAGGTGCTCGCCATCTGCGGCCGCTTCCCGGTCTACGGCGAGCGTGCTTCCGCGGGGGCCGCGGCCGCCTAGGGCGGCCGGGGAGCACGGGCCGTGCACTGCCCCTTCTGCGGCGCGGACGATACCAAGGTCATCGACTCGCGGCTGGTGGCCGAGGGCGGCCAGGTGCGCCGTCGCCGCGAGTGCCTGTCCTGCCACGAGCGCTTCACGACCTACGAATCGGCCGAGCTGGTGATGCCGCGCATCATCAAGCAGAACGGCAATCGCGAACCCTTCGACGACGACAAGCTGCGCGCGGGCCTGCAGCGCGCGCTGGAGAAGCGGCCGGTGTCCGTCGAGGCCATCGAGGCCGTGCTCACGAACATCAAGGCCTCGCTGCGCGCCACCGGCGAGCGCGAAGTGGACTCGCGCACCGTCGGTGAGCTGGTGATGGACGAGTTGAAACAGCTCGACCAGGTGGCCTACGTGCGCTTCGCCTCTGTCTACCGCAGCTTCCAGGATATCGCCGAGTTCCGCGACGCCATCGAGAGCCTGGAGGCAGAGCCACGGCAGCCGGCCAAGGGCGCCTGAGGCCCCGCCCCGCTCCGTGAGCGACCGCATCGACAGGGCGCACATGGCCCGGGCCCTGCAGCTCGCCGCCCGCGGACGCTTCCACGCAGCGCCCAACCCCCATGTCGGCTGCGTGCTGGTGAAAGACGGCCGGGTGATCGGCGAGGGCTTTTCGCAGCCCGCCGGCGGTCCCCACGCCGAGATCGAGGCCCTTGGCGCCGCCGGCGACGCGCGCGGTGCCACCGCCTACGTCACCCTCGAGCCCTGCAACCATCGCGGCCGCACCGGGCCCTGCAGCGAGGCGCTCATCGACGCCGGCGTGGCCCGGGTGGTGTTCGCCCTCGCCGACCCGCACCCGGCGGCGGGCGGCGGCGCGGCGCGGCTGCGCGAGGCGGGTATCGTCGTGGCTGGCGGGCTCCTCGAGGCCGAGGCGAAGGCGCTGGTGCGCGGTTTCTGGCTGCGGCACACGCGCGGCTGGGGGCGGGTGCGGGCGAAGCTCGCCAGCTCCCTCGACGGGCGCACGGCGATGGCCTCCGGCGAGAGCCAGTGGATCACCGGGCCGGCTGCCCGCGCCGACGTGCAGCGCCTGCGCGCCGCGAGCGGTGCCATCGTCACCGGTGTCGGCACGGTGCTCGCCGACGACTGCTCGCTCACTGTGCGTGAGTCGGAATTCGCCGGCACCGTGGGCGAGGCCGCGCTGAACGGCCGCCAGCCGCTGCGAGTGGTGCTGGATTCCGACCTGCGCACGCCGCCGGCGGCGAAGGTGCTGCGGGGCGGCGGCGAGACGCTGCTCCTGCATCGCGAGGGCCTGACCGCGGACGCCCCGGCCGACGGGGTGAGCCTCGCGGCGCTGCCCGCGTCGTCCGCCGGCGGCCTCGACCTCCACGCCATGCTGAAGCTGCTCGCGGCGCGAGAGGTGAACGAGATTCTGGTAGAATCCGGGCCCCGGCTCGCCGGGGCGCTGCTCGCGGCGGGGCTGCTGGACGAGCTCATCGTCTACCAGGCCCCCTGCCTCCTGGGCAGTGCAGGGCGGCCGCTGGTCGAGCTGCCCCTCGAGCGCATGGCCGACAAGGTGCCGCTGGCACTCGCGGACCGGCGCCGCGTCGGCGACGACTGGCGCCTGACCTTCACCGTCACGCAGGACCACTGAAGCAGACATGTTTACCGGCATCATCCAGGCGGTCGGCGAGATCGCGGCCATGGAGCCCAGCGGCGGCGACCTGCGCCTGCGCATCCGCACCGGCAAGCTGCCGCTGGACGACGTGGCCATCGGTGACAGCATCGCCGCCAACGGCGTCTGCCTCACGGTAACCGGGCTGCCCGGCGACGGCTACTGGGCCGACGTGTCCGTGGAGACGCTGGGCGCCACGACCCTCGGCGACCTGTCCGTCGGCGCCCGGCTGAACCTCGAGAAGGCCCTCACCCCGGCAAGCCGCCTGGGCGGGCATATCGTCAGCGGCCACGTCGACGGCGTCGGCGAGATCGTGAGCCTGGTCGAGGACGCGCGCTCCTGGCGCTTCGTCTTCCGCGCGCCGGCAGCGCTCGCCCGCTACATCGCCCACAAGGGCAGCATCTGCGTCGACGGCACGAGCCTCACGGTGAATGCCGTGAACGGCGCCGAGTTCGACCTCAACATCATCCCGCAAACCATGGCCGAGACCATCTTCGGCGCCTACCGGCCGGGCACCCGGGTCAACCTCGAGGTGGACCTGATCGCCCGCTACCTCGAGCGCCTGGTACTCGGCGACCGCGCCGCGGACCCGGGCGAGGCCGGGGTCACGCTGGCGTCCCTCGCCGAGCACGGCTACCTGCGCGGCTGACTGGAGTAGACCGTGAACGATCTCGTGATCGACCCCGTCGACGAGCTGCTGTCCGAGATCCGCCTCGGCCGCATGGTGGTGCTCCTCGACGACGATGACGCGACCCACAACGCCGGTGGCGTGATGGTTGCCGCGGAGCATTGCGAGGCGGACCACATCACCTTCATGGCCCGCCGCGCCCGCGGCCTGGTGTGCCTCGCTTTGACCCGGGAACGCTGCAGGCAGCTCGACCTGCCGCCCATGGTCGAAGGCGGCGGCGAGCACGCGAACTTCACCCTCTCCATCGAGGCGGCGCGCGGTATCGACACCGGTATCTCGGCGGCGGACCGGGCGCACACGGTGCGCGTGGCGGTGGCGCCGCACGCGCAGCCTGCGGACATCGTGCAGCCGGGCCACATCTTCCCCCTCGCCGCGACCCCCGGCGGCGTGCTCACCCGCGCCGGGCACACGGAGGCAGCGGTGGACTACGCGCGCCTCGCGGGGCTGACCCCCGCGGCGGTCCTCACCGACGTCCTCGGGGCCGACGGTGGCCTGGCCAGTGCCGCCGAGCTCGCTGCTTTCGCGCGCGAGCACAGCCTCAAGCTCGGCACCATCGCCGACCTCATCCACTACCGGCTCCTGCATGAGCGCACCATCGAGCGGGTGCGCGAGGGCGAGGTGGCCACGGCCCACGGCACCTTCCGGCTTACCGTCTACCGCGACAACAACGACGGCGAGCTGCACCTCGCCCTGTCCCGCGGGCACATCCAGCCGGACAGCCCGACCCTGGTACGGGTGCACACGCGCTCGACGCTGCGCGACCTGCTCGGCAGCCACCTGCGCGAGGGCAATTCCTGGGCACTGCAGGACGCGCTGGCGCACATCGGTGCCGCGGGCAAGGGCGTGCTCGTGCTGCTGGCGCGGCCGGAGAGCGAAGAGGCGCTGCTGCATAGCATCGACCTCGCCCTGGGCGAGGATCGGCCGTCGCCGCCGGCAGCCACCGACACCTACAACACCATCGGGCTCGGCTCGCAGATTCTCCGCGACCTCGGCGTCGGGCAGATCCACCTGCTTGGTGCCCCCATGAAGTACAATGCGATTTCCGGCTTCGGGCTGGAGGTGCTGGAAACGATACGCCCCGCGGCCAGCCAGCCGGGCGAGCCGCGCTAGCGGGGCAGCAAGGAGATGACCATGGACGCGATCAGGACCCTCGAGGGCGACTTCACCGGCGGCGACGGCCGCTATGCGCTGGTGGTTGGCCGCTGGAACAGCTTTGTGGTCGAGCACCTCCTCGACGGCGCCGTGGACACGCTGCGCCGCCACGGCGTCAGTGATAAACAGATGACCATCATCCGCGTCCCCGGGGCCTTCGAGATTCCCCTGGTCTGCGAGAAAGCCGCGGCCAGCGGCGACTACGACGCGATTATCGCCCTCGGCGCGGTGATCCGCGGTGGCACACCGCATTTCGAGCACGTCGCCGGCGAGTGCACCAAGGGTATCGCCCAGGTCAGCCTGCAGCACGGCCTGCCGGTTGCCTTCGGTGTGCTTACCGTCGACAGCATCGAGCAGGCGATCGAGCGCAGCGGCACCAAGGCCGGCAACAAGGGCGCGGAAGCGGCGTCCTCGGCGCTGGAGATGGTCAGCCTCCTCAAGCAGCTCTGAGCGTGGCCGGCCACGTCCCCAATCTCCTCGCCGCGCGCCGGCGCCGGGCCCGCCACTACGCCATGCAGGCCCTGTACCAGTGGTACATGGCCGGCGCGGCGCTCAACGTCATCGAGGCGGAGTTTCGCAGCGACTACGACTTCGACAAGGTCGACGGCGACTACTTCCACGCCCTGCTGCACGGCGTGGCCGCGGACGCCGACGGCCTCGATGCCGCCTTCGCGCCGCTGCTCGACCGCGCCCTTGATGACCTCGACCCCATCGAGCACACGCTCCTGCGCATGGGCACCTGGGAGCTGCGCGAGCGCATCGATGTGCCCTACAAGGTCGTTATCAACGAGGCCGTGGCGCTGGCCAGGAAGTTCGGCGCCACGGACGGACACAAGTACATCAACGGCGTGCTCGACAAGGTCGCGCGGGAGTTACGCCAGGTCGAGCTCGCGCAACGCGGCTGATGGCAGTCGGAGAATTTGGGTTAATAGACCGATTTTTCTCGGGTATGGACGCCGGGGCCGCGGTCAGGCTAGGTGTGGGTGATGACGCCGCCGTGCTCAGCGTGCCCGAGGGTCACGTTCTGCACACTTCTATCGACACCACCGCTGAAGGCATCCATTTCCCGCCTGGCATGCCCCCTGCAGATGTCGCCTTCAGAAGTGTGATGGCGGCGGCAAGCGACTTGGCGGCGATGGGCGCAGCACCCGCAGGTATGCTACTGGCACTGACAATGCCTTCTGTCGAAGAAGGCTGGTTGACCGCCTTTGTTGATGGGCTGAAAGACGCCAGCGAGCAGACTGGTTTACCTCTCGTGGGCGGGGATACTACGCGCG
>CAJWWA010000180.1 GCA_913048495.1 uncultured Halieaceae bacterium | reverse complement strand
GCGTATTTCTTCCTGAAAATCCGCGCAGCATTCCCCGGTAATCTACGATGAACCTATTTTATCCCCAGCGCCGAGGCCATGAACGGCGTCCTCGCCGCCACCATCGCCGCCAACCGCGTCGAGAAGGCAGACATCTGGGCCGAGCGCCAGGTCGCCCTGGGCGACGACGCGAACGCTACGCCGGTCACCCTGGCCGTGTGGGACAGCGGCCTGGACACGGCCATCTTCGCGGAAACGGGCCAGCTCTGGGAAAACCCGGACGAGACCCCCGGGAACGGCCGCGACGATGACGACAACGGCTACATCGATGACCGCCACGGCATCGCCTACGATCTCGACGCCAACCGGGTGAGCGAGCTGCTCTACCCCATCGGCGAGATCGCCGAGGACGAGGCCTCCCTGCAGCGGCTGGTGAAGGGTATCGGCGACATCCAGTTCAACGTCGACAGCGAGGAGGCCAGCGCCGTGCGCCAGCGCATGGCGGCCCTCGACCAGGCCGAGGTCAAGGACTTCCTCGAGTCCCTCGGCGCCTACGGTAACTATTCCCACGGCACGCACGTGGGCGGCATCGCCGCCGCGGGCAACCCCTTCGCCCGCCTGCTCGCCGCCCGCATGACCTACGGCCACGAGCTGATCCCCGAAGAACCCACGCTGCCGCAGGCGCACCGGGAAGCCGCCATGATGCTGGAGACGGTGCAGTACTTCCGCGACAACGGCGTGCGCGTCGTGAACATGAGCTGGGGCGGTTCCCTGCGCGGCATCGAGGATGCGCTCGAGGCCAACGGTGCCGGGGACAGCCCGGAGGCACGCAAGGCCTTCGCCCGCGAGCTCTACGACATCACCAACGATGCCCTGCGCCGCGCCATCGCCGAGGCGCCGGAGATCCTCTTCGTGACCAGCGCCGGCAACTCGGACAACGACGTGCGCTTCGACGAGTTCTACCCGAGCAGCTACGACTACCCGAACCTGCTCACCGTCGGTGCGGTGGACAAGGCCGGTGACGAAACCAGCTTCACCAGCCTGGGCAAGGTGGACATCTACGGCAACGGCTTCGAGGTCGAGAGCTACGTGCCCGGCGGCAACCGCATCGCCTACAACGGGACCTCCATGTCCTCGCCGCAGGTCATGAACCTCGCGGGCAAGCTGCTGGCGCTCTACCCGCAGCTGACCGTGGCGGAGCTCAAGGCACTGATCCTCGACGCCGCGGACGAAAAGGCACTGGAGAGCCGCACCATCCGCCTGCTCAACCCGAAGGCGAGCCTGGCGCTGGCCGGGGAGAGGTTCGGCGGCTGACAGGGCCGTTCAGGAGCAGTCTTCCCTGAGCCAGTCGAGCAGCAGCTGGCCCAGGCGGACCCGGCTGCCGGAGAAACTGTGGTCGTCGTCGAGCACGACCGAGCGCAGGGCCAGCCCCGGCACGGCGGCAAAGCGCTCGGCGATGGGCCGGAACACGGTCTCCAGGGGTGTCGCCTGGTCGCGTTCACCGCCCACGAGCATGACCGACTTGCCGACCAGGCCGGGGCCGAAGACCCGCGTGTCGACATCCGCAGCCGGAGCGGCGGCCAGCTCTGCGCGCATCACGCCGGCGTCGAAGCCCGACAGCATGAACAGGCTGTCGGCGTAGGCGCTGATGCGCGGCTCGAGGGTCACGCGTCCGTCTGCCTCGAGTTGCCGGTACAGCGCCGGGTTCGCCGGCGCCATGGCGCCGACACAGGCGACGGCCTCCCGGCGGCCGGCCGCCAGCGCGGTAAAGCCGCCCAGGGAGTGGCCGAGCAGGGTCAGCCGTCCTGGATCCACGCGCAGGTCCGCCGCGTTCGCGCGCAGCTGGCGCAGCACCGCGGCCACGTCCTCCTGCTGGCCGCCGATCGAGTAACTGCCCTCGGCCCCCCAGGCACCGCGGTAATGAAAGAACACGCTGTTGAAACCGGCGCGGCGGAACCGCTGCGCGAGGTCGAGGTTGCGCTCGTTCCCGGGAAAGCCGTGCAGCAGCACGACCGTGGGATGCGGCCCGGGCCCGGCCGCCAGGTAGGCGTGACCCGGCAGCCGCTCACCGTTGCTGTCGATGGTGAGCTCGACGATGGCGGGCGCCGGGCCCGGGGCGGGATCCGCCGTAACCGGATCAGCGATCACCGGGCCGAGAAGCGCGAGCACCAGGACGACCGCGGCCGCCGCGCCTTCCCTTGGCTTCATGAACAACGCCTCTGGCCCCCTGCCCCGTCTCAGTTGCTGGTGCGCAGCGCGCCGAGATAGTCCAGCTTGCCGAGTTCCACCCCGTGCATGCGCAGCAGCGCGTAAGCGGTGGTCGCGTGAAAGTGCAGGTTCGGCAGCGAGAAGGACAGCAGGAAGCCCTCGGTCGTGAACGGAAAATCCCCGGAGGAGAGGCGGAACACCATCGATGTCCCCGCGAGCGCATTCACCTCGTCCTCGGAAACCCCGCGCAAGGTGTCCGCCGCGTCGGCCACTTTCGCCTGCAGCCCCGCGTAATCGAGCGCCGGCAGGTTCTTCGGCGGGCCGAAGAGACCGGCTTTCATGCCCTCGAGCGCGCCCAGGCTGTGCGCCACCACGAAATGCACCTGGTAGCTGAAGGGGAGCATGGTCTCGTGCAGGCGCGCTTCCAGCACCGTGTCCACGTCTTCGTCCCGCGCCCGGTAGTGCTCTGCGCCCTTGGCCATGACGACCCCCAGGGCGTCGAGCACC
Source organism: uncultured Halieaceae bacterium (assembly GCA_913048495.1). Classification (GTDB taxonomy): domain Bacteria; phylum Pseudomonadota; class Gammaproteobacteria; order Pseudomonadales; family Halieaceae; genus Pseudohaliea. The sequence continues at coordinate 4,267 of CAJWWA010000180.1, read as the reverse complement.
TGCAGGTAACCGGGGATACTGGCTTCGTACAGGGAGATAGTCATGGGCTGCGCCTTCTCGTCCAGGTCGGGACCCCGAGCATAGCGCAGCCCGCGCCGTCGTGCCGACACGGTGGCATGGCCACTACCCACCCCTGCGCGCCCCTCGCCAGGAGCGTTGCCGGTGGCGGAACAGGCGCAGCTACAGCAGATCGCGAAGCCTGAGCCCCCTGCCGCGCGCCGCCGCGTGAGCCAGCAGCAGCTCCGCCGTTGCCAGCGCGTCGGTGAGCGCGTTGTGCGCGGCGTGTTCCGGCAGACCGTAGCGGGCGCGGCAGCCGCCGAGGGTGAGCTCGCCGGTCTTCACCGACTGGTCGCGCCGGGCGAGCAGGCGCTGCTCCAGGCGGAGCGTATCGACCACCGGGAGCAGCAGCGGCGCGCCGTAGCGGGCCTGGCAGAGGCGGTCGAGAAATGCGAGATCGAGGCGGGCGTTGTGGAACACGAGCACGCGGCCGCGGGCGGCGGCGAGGAACGCATCCAGCACTGCATCGGCCTCCTCGCCGCCGGCAAGGTCCACGTCCCGCAGCTGGTGCACCACGGCGCTCTGGCCCACGCCGCCGCTCGGGCGCACCACCCGGTGCTGCGCGCCGGCCAGCTGCGCCGCGCCGTCCAGCACCGGCAGCCAGCCCAGGCTCAGCAGCTCGCCCTCGGTCGCCTCGAGCGATGACATCTCGCCGTCGCAGGCGAGGAACGCCACCTGGCGCCAATCCGCCCCCGGCTTCGGCAGCGGGGCCTCCCAGCAGTCCGCGAGGGGCCCGCGGACGACCTGGCCGCGGTAGCGCAGGCGCTTCAGGCGCAGGCCGGGGCCCATTACCCCATGCCGGCGCGGTAGGTCTGACGCACCGCGCCCTGGGCCTCGTCGATGATCGTGAAGGCATCCCGCAGCTGCTCCCGCGCCAGCCGCGGCAGCTTGCGCGGGTTGATAAAGTTGTCCACCGGCTCGCCCGCGGCCATCTCCTCGCACTGGTGGCGGATGCGCTGCTGCTGGATGCAGTGCAGCGCGTCGGCGAGGTTGCGGCTGTCGCCGATGGTGAGGTGGCGCTGCGCGGCGAGCGCCTCGAGGCGTTCGTTGGTATTGACTGCGGCCACCCTGTGCGCGAGCGCATGCAGGCGCACGATCTCGGTGATCGGCAGCACGCCGCGCTTCTTCAGGTCCAGGCTGTCGCGGTGCTCGCCGTCCCGGTCGACCACAAAGCGGCGGAAGATGCCCAGCGGCGGTGTGCTCGCCAGGGCATTGGCCGCCAGCGCCGCGAGGAAGATCGTGTTGCTCGAGGCGCGCTCGAGCATCACCTGCTGCAGCCGCGCACAGAGGCTTTCGTCGCCGTACACGGCGCGCAGGTCGAAGAAGATACTCACCCGCATCACCGCCGCCGGGGTTGGCGTGCGCGTCCAGCCGGCGACCGTGTCCTGCCAGGTGGCCAGGGGCTGGCGCCATTCGTCGGTAGTCGCCATGATGCCGCCGGGGCAGTACTTGTAGCCGCAGGCGGCCAGTCCATCGCACACGGACTTCGCCACAGCGGCGTACCAGCCGTGTTCCCCTGCCGGCACATCATCGTCGATGACGATCCCGTTGTCCTGGTCAGCGCCCAGGAGCTGCTCCCCCCGCGCCTGCGAGCCGAAGCCCAGCCACGCCCAGGGCCCCGGCGCCGGGCCGTGCGCCTGCTCCGCCAGCTGGATCAGGCGAATCGTCACCGCGTCGGAAATCGCGGTAAGCAGGCGGGACACCTGCTCGGCCCGCATCCCCGCCTGCACCCACTGCTGCAGCTGGTCCGGCAGGCCGGCGAGCAGCTCCACCATGCCGTCGACGCTCTCCTGCCGCGACAGGTGCTGGACGAGATAGACCGGGTCGTTGCGACGGGCGAGGATCAGGTCCGAGGTCGTGATGACGCCGACCAGGCGGCCCGCCTCCAGCACCGGGAGGTGGTGATAGCCGCGCTGCGTCATGAGCAGCGTTGCGCTGAAGATCGTATCCTCCGGCCCGACGCCCTCCGGGGCGAGCGTCATGATCTCGCGCACCGCGGTCGACGCCGGCAGCCCGGCGGCGAGGCAGCGGGTGCGCAGGTCCCGGTCCGTGACGATGCCGAGCGGCGCGGCGCCCTCGTCGCCGTCCGCGGTGATGAAAGCCGAAGACACACGCCATTCCGCCATGGCCGCGGCCACCGCCTGTACCGGCGTCTCCGGCGCCACGCAGAGCAGCTGCCTGCTCATGCTGTCGCGAAGCGGCGCCAGCAACGGGTTGGCATCGGGGATGTAGCGCGCCGCGCGGCGCAGGCGCCGGCTGCGCTGGCGGCTGAAATAGCGGTCGAAGGCGCGATTGCCGGCACGCAGTTCGCGGTAGGCCTCGTCCGGCAGCAGGTAGACCAGCGCAGTGTAGGCGCCGTATTGCGAGCTGGAGAAGGCATCGTCGAACAGGAAATGCTGGGTCAGATAGAAGATCAGCAGACCGCGCATACCGTAGTAGGAGAAGCGCTCCCACATTTCGGCCATGAACAGGAGGAACAGCCCCTTGGGGTGTCCGATCACCTCTTCCTGCGGGCGGGTAACAAGCACCACCCCGCCAATAAGAAAGGCCGCCAGCGCGATCACTGCGACCCTGAATGTCCACATTTCGAACGTAGAATCGAATGTGAAGAACATGCCTTCGACCATATGTATCCGGTGTCCTCTAATTCTGTCCGGAGCCGCGCCTTGGCGTCGGCCCTCCCCGAAGAAGCGCGCACCCTAGCGGCTTGCGCGCCCATGTGAAGCATTAGTTACAGCAGTGACCGTCTCGTGGCGGGAGCGCCCGCTAGGTACTCGCCGCAGGGCGGGAACCTTGCGCGCCGCGCTGTATTATGGCACTGAAGCAGTCAGTCGGGGAATTTCTGATGAGCAACCAGTCCAAGCCGGTCTATCTCAAGCTGCGCGACATGATCGCGGCCGCTATCATCGATGGGCGCTATGCCGAAGGCGAAATGCTGCCCTCGGTGCGTGCGCTTGCCTCCGAACAGGGCGCCAATCCGCTGACCGTCGCGAAAGCCTATCAGCAATTCCAGAACGACGGACTGGTCGAAGTGCAACGCGGGGTCGGCATGTATGTCGTGGCCGGCGCCGCCGATCGCCTGCGCCGGAGCGAGCGCGAAGCCTTCTTGCGCGACGAGTGGCCCGAGATACGCGCCCGCATGGCCCGGCTCGGGGTTTCCGCACGCGAATTGCTGGCAGAGGCCTGACCGAACGGGGTTTACGTTTGTGAACTTGCGGCCCAGCGGCGCTTCTGCCACATTCATGCGATTGGAATTGGGCGATAAAGCGATGGTGTGCCGCCCGGCTTCCGCGAACAGGTGCGCGTACGCGCGGGGGAGAACCCGAATGATACGATCCGAACTTCTCAACTCGCTGGCCAAGGACAATCCCGATTTGCGGGCCGAGGAAGTCGAGCAGGTGGTCGATATCTTCTTCGAGGAGATCGCCCAGCGTCTCAGCGAAGGCGGGCGCGTCGAATTGAGAGGCTTCGGTGCATTCTCGACGCGCGAGCGCGAAGCCCGCAAGGGACGCAACCCGCGCACGGGCGAGACGGTCGACGTCCCCGCTAAGCGCGTTCCCTATTTCAAGCCGGGCAAGGATATGCGTCGTCGTCTCAACGACGCCTGATACGCATCGGTTGCACCTATGGTGATTGCCCGGCGCGCCGGCAGCGACTAGGGCTGCGCACGCGAGGCGGGTGTGGCGGAATGGTAGACGCCGGGGACTTAAAATCCCCTGAGCTTTGCTCGTGCGGGTTCGAGTCCCGCCCTAGCTACAAAGAAGGAGAAGAAAATGTTAAATATTAGGACAGAGTCGGCAAGAAAGCTCGCAAGAATCTTTTTAACTCTAGATAAGGACACTCGCTCCCGCGCGATCAATTGTCTGGATACAGATTTTCAGTGTCTCGTCATCGAGGCCCTAACGCGCTTAAAGGCAGATACACCGCTTGAGATGAGAGACACTGATCCACCGGGAGTAATTCCAAATTGTTCATAAAGCGTGCAGCCATCGATGCAGCACTCTTCGCCGCGGGTGTTGTTTTTTTGGCAGGAGTCATACTCTTGCCATACATTATAGAGAGGGAGACAGATGGATAGTTTTTTGACGACTGTAGTCGTTTTAGTATTCTTCACATACGTTATGTCGAGAATCGCGAACTATGCAGAGAGGACCCGAACGAGAAGGATTCACGACGAAGTGATTCGTGAATCACTTCGTCGGGCCATACA
>CAJWWA010000179.1 GCA_913048495.1 uncultured Halieaceae bacterium | reverse complement strand
TGCTCCTGTTCCATCCAGTCCATAGTAGCAGCACCGTCATGAACCTCACCGATCTTGTGAGAGCGGCCCGTGTAAAACAGAATACGTTCAGACGTAGTTGTTTTACCCGCATCGACGTGCGCACAAATACCAATGTTACGGTAGCGTTCTATTGGGGTTGTACGTGCCACAATTAATCCTCTTTAAGCAAAGCTTACCAGCGGAAATGCGCGAACGCTTTGTTCGCTTCGGCCATACGGTGCACGTCTTCACGCTTCTTCACCGCATTACCCTTGCCCTGCGAGGCATCGACAATCTCGCCCGCCAGGCGCTGACGCATGGACTTCTCGCCACGGTTACGGGCGTAGTCCACCAGCCAGCGCATGGACAAGGCCACGCGGCGGGAGGGTCGGACTTCTACCGGCACCTGATAGGTCGCGCCACCAACACGACGAGACTTCACCTCGACCATGGGGGCAATATTTTCGAGCGCCTCATCAAAGACCTCGATGGGATCGCGCTTGGTGCGCTCCTCAACGAGGTCGAGTGCGCCGTACACAATCGACTCAGCGACGGACTTCTTGCCGCTGATCATTACGTGATTCATGAATTTAGCGAGGGTGGAGTTCCCGAATTTGGGATCAGGGAGAACTTCACGCTTGGCAACAACGCGTCTTCTTGGCATGTTGGCTTTCCTATCTCTTCAGGGTTCCCGGACACTGCACGTGGCGGACCGGCCTTACTGTCACTGCCGTGACGTCTAGGTGGATGCCCTAACAGGCACCCGCACTATCACTTGGGTCGCTTGGCTCCGTATTTGGATCGGCCTTGCTTACGATCCGATACGCCAGAGGTATCGAGGCTGCCGCGCACAGTGTGGTAGCGCACACCCGGCAAATCTTTCACACGGCCACCGCGAATGAGAACCACGCTGTGCTCCTGCAGGTTGTGGCCCTCACCGCCGATGTAGGAGGACACCTCGTACCCGTTGGTGAGACGCACCCGGCAGACCTTGCGCAGGGCGGAGTTCGGCTTCTTCGGCGTCGTGGTGTACACCCGGGTGCACACGCCGCGACGCTGCGGGCAGGCCTGGAGGGCCGGCACGTCGCTCTTCTCGACCTTGCGCTTCCTCGGCTTACGAACCAGTTGGTTGATCGTTGCCATTACTGTCTGTTACTCCAAAAATTCCGTTACGGGCGCGTGCGCCCCCCGGTCCCGTGAACCGCCGCCGTGCGGCCGCTTCGACAGGACGAGCGAAGCCACCCCCAAAAGAGGAGGCGGCATTCTATAGACGCCCCCACGGGGCGTCAAGCAGCCCTTGCGGGCGCCGGATCCGGGCGAGACGGCGAGCCTACTCGCCGTGCCCCCCTTCCTGCAGCGCTTCGGAGAGCGCGGCCTCGATGTCCTGGGCGGACACGGAGAACTCCTCGGCTTCCTGGCGCTTGCGCTTGCGCTCCTCGTGGTAGGTCAGGCCCGTCCCGGCCGGGATCAGGCGGCCGACGACCACGTTCTCCTTCAGGCCGCGCAGGTAGTCGCGCTTGCCGGTAACCGCCGCCTCCGTGAGGACACGGGTGGTCTCCTGGAAGGAGGCCGCGGAGATGAAGCTCTCCGTGGCCAGCGAGGCCTTGGTGATACCCAACAGCTCGCGTTCTCCGGTGGCGGGCACCTTGCCCTCGGCAAGAAGACGCTCGTTCTCCTCGAGGAAGGCGACGTACTCGATCTGCTCGCCCTTGATGAACTCCGAATCGCCGGCGGACGTGATCACGATCTTGCGCAGCATCTGGCGAACGATCACCTCGATGTGCTTGTCGTTGATCTTCACACCCTGGAGGCGGTAGACCTCCTGGATCTCGTTGACGATGTACTTCGCCAGCGCCTCGATACCCTGCAGGCGGAGGATGTCGTGGGGGCTCAGCGGGCCCTCGGAGATCACCTCGCCCTTCTGCACGGACTCGCCCTCGAACACGCCGAGGTTGCGCCACTTCGGAATCAGCGCCTCGTAGTGATCCGAGCCGTCCGGCAGCGGCTTGCCGTCCGTGGGGGTGATGACCAGCCGGCGCTTGCCCTTGGTCTCCTTGCCGAAACTCACGGTGCCGGAGATCTCGGCGAGGATCGCCGGTTCCTTCGGCTTGCGCGCCTCGAACAGGTCCGCGACCCGCGGCAGGCCACCGGTGATATCCCGGGTCTTCGAGCCTTCCTGCGGGATACGGGCGATCACGTCACCGACCTCGACCCGGATGCCGTCCTCGATGCCCACCAGGGCGCCCGGCGGCAGGAAGTAGTGCGCGGGCACGTTGGTGTCCGCCAGGCACAGCTCCTCGCCGTTGTCGTCCACCAGGGTAATCGCCGGGCGGATGTCCTTGCCCGCGGCAGGCCGCTCGGAGGCGTCCATGACCTCGATGCTGGACAGGCCCGTGAGCTCGTCCGTCTGGCGCTTGATGGTGATGCCCTCGTCCATGCCGGAGAACTTCACCGTACCGGCCACCTCGGTGATGATCGGGTGGGTGTGCGGGTCCCAGCTGGCGACCACGTCGCCGGCGCTGACCTCGGCGTTGTCCGCCACCTTGATGATGGCGCCGTAGGGCAGCTTGTAGCGCTCGCGCTCGCGGCCCATGCGATCGAGGATCGACAGCTCACCGGAGCGGGAGACAGCGATCAGGTTGTCGTCCTGGCGCTCCACGACCTTCACGTTGTGCAGGCGGACCGTACCGTCGTTGATGATCTGGATATTGTCCTGGGCGGTCGCCCGGCTCGCGGCACCACCGATGTGGAAGGTCCGCATGGTGAGCTGGGTCCCCGGCTCACCGATGGACTGCGCAGCGACCACGCCGATCGCCTCGCCGTTGTTGACCTTGTGGCCCCGGGCGAGGTCCCGGCCGTAGCAGGCCGAGCAGATACCGTGACGCGTCTCGCAGGTGATCGGCGAGCGCACTTCCACCTCGTCGATACCCATCTCCTCGAGGCGGCGGATCCAGAGCTCGTCGAGCATGGTGCCGGCGGTGACGGCGATCTCGTCTTCCGTGCCCGGCCGGATGACGTCGCGGGCAACGATACGGCCGAGCACCCGGTCACCGAGGGACTCGATGATGTCGCCACCGTCGATCACCGGCGTCATGAGCAGGCCGCGGTCCGTGCCGCAGTCCTCTTCCGTGACCACGAGGTCCTGCGCCACGTCGACGAGGCGCCGGGTCAGGTAGCCGGAGTTGGCCGTCTTCAGGGCCGTATCCGCCAGGCCCTTCCGGGCACCGTGGGTCGAAATGAAGTACTGCAGTACGTTCAGACCCTCGCGGAAGTTCGCGGTGATCGGCGTTTCGATGATGGAGCCGTCCGGCTTGGCCATGAGGCCGCGCATGCCCGCCAGCTGGCGGATCTGCGCGGGGGAGCCCCGGGCGCCGGAGTCGGCGTAGATGAACACCGAGTTGAAGGACGCCTGATCCTCCTTTTCACCGTCGCGGTTGACCACGGTTTCCTTGGACAGGCCTTCCATCATGGACTTGGAGACCAGGTCGTTCGCCCGGGACCAGATGTCGATGACCTTGTTGTACTTCTCGCCCGCGGTCACGAGACCGGCGGCAAACTGGTCCTCGATCTCCTTCACCTCGGCTTCGGCGCTGTCGATGATGCGCTCTTTCTCCTCCGGGATCTCGAAGTCGTTGACGCCGATGGAGGCACCGGAGCGGGTGGAGAAGTCGTAGCCCATGTACATGAGCTGGTCCGCGAAGATCACCGTGGCCTTCAGGCCCACGGCCCGGTAGCACTGGTTTATGATCTGCGAGATCGCGCGCTTGGCCATGGGCTGGTTGACCATGGCGAAGGCGATGCCCTCGGGCACGATCTCCCAGAGCAGGGCGCGGCCGACGGTGGTGTCGGCGAGGAAATCGCGGGACTCGCGCTCGCCATCGTCACCGATGACCATTTCGCTGACGCGCACCTTCACCCGTGCCTGCAGGTGGACCTGGCCGGCGTAGTAGGCGCGGTGCACCTCGGCCACGCTGGTGAAGGCCCGGCCCTCGCCCTTGGCGTTGATGCGCTCGCGGGTCATGTAGTAAAGGCCCAGCACCACGTCCTGCGACGGCACGATGATCGGCTCGCCGTTGGCCGGGGACAGGATGTTGTTCGTGGACATCATCAGCGCCCGGGCCTCGAGCTGGGCCTCCAGGGTCAGGGGCACGTGCACGGCCATCTGGTCGCCGTCGAAGTCGGCGTTGTAGGCGGCGCAGACCAGCGGGTGCAGCTGGATGGCCTTGCCCTCGATGAGCACCGGCTCGAAGGCCTGGATGCCCAGGCGGTGCAGCGTCGGGGCGCGGTTCAGCAGGACCGGGTGTTCGCGGATGACCTCCGCGAGGATGTCCCACACTTCCGGCGGCTCGCGCTCGACCATCTTCTTGGCGGCCTTGATGGTGGTCGCAAGACCGCGCGCCTCGAGCTTGCCGAAGATGAAGGGCTTGAACAGCTCCAGGGCCATCTTCTTGGGCAGGCCGCACTGGTGCAGCTTGAGCGTCGGACCGACCACGATCACGGAGCGGCCGGAGTAGTCCACGCGCTTGCCGAGCAGGTTCTGGCGGAAACGCCCCTGCTTGCCCTTGATCATGTCGGCCAGGGACTTCAGCGGGCGCTTGTTGGAGCCGGTGATCGCGCGGCCGCGGCGGCCGTTGTCCAGCAGCGCGTCGACCGCCTCCTGCAGCATGCGCTTCTCGTTGCGCACGATGATGTCCGGCGCGTTCAGGTCCAGCAGCCGCTTCAGGCGGTTGTTGCGGTTGATCACCCGGCGGTACAGGTCGTTGAGATCCGAGGTCGCGAAGCGGCCGCCGTCGAGCGGCACCAGCGGACGCAGGTCCGGCGGCAGCACGGGCAGCGCGTTGAGGACCATCCACTCCGGCTTGTTGCCGGAGTTCGCGAAGGCCTCGAGCAGCTTGAGCCGCTTGGACAGCTTCTTGATCTTGGTCTCGGAGTTCGTCTGCGGGATTTCCTCGCGCAGCTGGGCGATCTCGCCGTCGATGTCGATCTGCTTCATGAGATCCTGCACGGCCTCGGCACCCATCTTCGCCGTGAACTCGTCGCCGAACTCCTCCATCGCCTCGTAGTACTGCTCGTCGGTGAGCAGCTGCGCGTGCTCGAGGGTGGTCATCCCCGGGTCCGTCACGATGTAGGACTCGAAGTAGAGCACGCGCTCGATGTCGCGCAGGGTCATGTCCAGCAGCAGCCCGATGCGCGACGGCAGGGACTTCAGGAACCAGATGTGAGCGACGGGGCTGGCGAGCTCGATGTGGCCCATGCGCTCCCGGCGCACCTTGGCCAGGGCGACTTCGACGCCGCACTTCTCGCAGATCACGCCGCGGTGCTTGAGGCGCTTGTACTTGCCGCAGAGGCACTCGTAGTCCTTCACCGGGCCGAAGATCTTGGCGCAGAACAGGCCATCGCGCTCCGGCTTGAAGGTGCGGTAGTTGATCGTTTCCGGTTTCTTGACTTCGCCGTAGGACCACGAGCGGATCATGTCCGCGGACGCAAGGCCGATGCGGATGGAGTCAAATTCTTCCGTGTGTCCCTGGGACTTGAGCAGATTCAGTAAGTCTTTCAAGGCCTATCCTCCAAGAGGTGTTGCGGGCGGGGAGGCGCGGCTCGCGCCTCCCGGTCCCTGTCCATTCGCGGTCTAGTCGTTCTCCAGCTCGATATCGATACCGAGGGAGCGGATTTCCTTGACCAGCACGTTGAAGGACTCGGGCATGCCCGGCTCCATGCGATGGTCCCCATCGACGATGTTCTTGTACATCTTGGTCCGGCCCGCGACGTCGTCGGACTTGACCGTGAGCATCTCCTGCAGCGTGTAGGCGGCACCGTAGGCCTCGAGGGCCCAGACCTCCATCTCGCCGAAGCGCTGGCCGCCGAACTGCGCCTTGCCGCCCAGCGGCTGCTGGGTGACCAGGCTGTAGGAGCCCGTGGAACGCGCGTGCATCTTGTCGTCCACCAGGTGGTTCAGCTTCAGCATGTACATGTAGCCGACCGTCACCGGCCGGTCGAAGGCATCGCCACTGCGCCCGTCGTAGAGCGTGAACTGGCCGCTCTCCGGCATGTCCGCGAGCTCGAGAAGGGCCTTGATGGACTCCTCCTGGGCACCGTCGAACACCGGCGTGGCCATGGGCACGCCGCCGGAAAGGTTCTTCGCCAGGGCGAGGACCTCGTCGTCGCTCAGCTCGTCGAAGTTCTCCGGGCGGCCGGCGCCGTTGTTGTAGATCGAATCGAGGAACTTGCGGATCTCCGCCGCCTTGCGCTGCTCCTGGACCATGAGGTTGATCTTGTCACCGAGGCCCTTGGCCGCCATGCCGAGGTGAGTCTCGAGGATCTGGCCCACGTTCATCCGCGACGGCACGCCGAGCGGGTTGAGCACGATGTCCACCGGCTCGCCGTTCTCGTCGAAGGGCATGTCCTCCACGGGCATGATCACGGAGATCACGCCCTTGTTGCCGTGCCGGCCGGCCATCTTGTCGCCCGGCTGGATGCGGCGCTTGATCGCCAGGTAGACCTTGACGATCTTCAGTACGCCCGGTGCGAGGTCGTCGCCCTGCTGCAACTTGCGCTTCTTGTCTTCGAACTTGTCGTCGAGCAGCTGACGGCGATCGGAGATGTAGGCCTGAGCCTTTTCCAATTGCTCGTTCAGCGCATCTTCGGCCATGCGCAGCTTGAACCACTGCCCATGCTCCAACCCGTCGAGGATCTCGTCAGTGATGACAGCACCTTTCTTGAGGCCGGCACCGCCCTCGGCAGTCGCGCCAACCAGAGCCGAGCGCAGGCGTTCGAAGGTAGCGCCTTCGACGATACGGAACTCTTCGTTGAGATCCTTGCGGATCTCGTCGAGCTGCATCTTCTCGATGGCCAGCGCACGGGAGTCGCGCTCGACGCCGTCGCGGATGAACACCTGAACGTCGATAACGGTACCTTTGGTGCCAGTCGGCACACGCAGGGAGGCGTCCTTCACATCGGACGCCTTCTCACCGAAGATCGCGCGCAGCAGCTTC
>CAJWWA010000178.1 GCA_913048495.1 uncultured Halieaceae bacterium | reverse complement strand
CGAGGTGCTCGGCGTACGCTGCGGCGCCCTCCATCGTGGCGCACGCGCGCTCCATCTCAGCGCCCTCCTTCTCCCAAAGCGACGGGTCGTGGAGGCAGCGCAGCACCTCGCCGAGGACCGCCGCCGCCCGCTCGCTCTCGCTGCCGCCGCCGCCGCGGAGGCCATGCACCGGCAGGGTGTTGCCACGGTGCTGCTGACCCGGGGCGCCCGCGGTGTCTTTCTCTCGGAAGCCGGCGGCGGGCAGCGGGCCTTCCCCGCCTTCGCGGTGACCGCCGTTGACAGCACCGCCGCCGGGGATGTCTTCAACGGCTGCCTGCTGGCCGCCCTCGCCGAGGGCAGGGACCTCGGCGAGGCGATTCCCTTCGCCCAGGCCGGTGCCGCCCTGTCGGTGCGGCGTCCCGGGGCGCAGGACAGCGTGCCCGGGCGGTCGGCCATCGAGGCGTTTCTGCGCACCGCCTGAGCGGCCCGCCGCCCGGGTTTCTCCGGCCCGCGAGGAACCCTCGCCGGCGCGTACTGTCACAATTTCACAGCAAAGCTGCGCAGTTTTTACGCGAGCACAAGGCTTGACTGCGCTAGAGTTCCTTTTAAATACCTACTGTGAAGTTGCGAGCCATGACTGACGAAGCACCCCAGAACAACGATAAGCAAGGGGCCCAGGCCGGCGAAGAGAATCGCAAGAGCCTGGTCGCCTTCCTGAAGAGCATCAAGTTCCGCCGCGGCGGCAAGCGCGAAGAAGTCGCCGAGTGCGACGGCCACTTCGCCGGCCTGCAGGCCAAGGTGAAGCGTCGCCGCCCCAAGGACGAGACGCTCGCCATCCGCAGCGCCAACTGAACCCCGCCGGGGTTCAGGGAGCGTTCGCGACCACCACCGCCCGGCGCGGCGCCGGGTAGCCCTCGATCGTCCGGCCCGGGTCCTCGGGGTCGAGAAAATCAGCCAGCGAGTGAAAGCGCATCCACGGCGTACTGCGCTGCTCGTCCGTGCTGGTCACCGCCACATCCACCACCCGCGCGTCGCCGAACTTCACCTTCGCCAGCCACTCGAGCAGCGTCGCGCAGCTCGGCAGGAACCAGACGTTGCCCATGCGCGCGTAGCGCCCGCGCGGCATCAGCGTCATCCCCGCCGCGCCCTCGATAACCAGCGTCTCCAGCACCAGTTCCCCGCCCGGGCGCAGGCAGTCGCGCAGGGCGAGGAGGTGGTCCAGGGGCGAGCGGCGGTGGTAGAGGACGCCCATGGAGAACACCGTGTCGAAGGCCGGCAGGGGCCGCGGCACCGCCTCCAGCGGCAGGGGCAGGACGTTCACGGCGCTGTCGCGGAGGTAGCGGTTTAGCGCCTGGAACTGCAGCACGAAGAGCGGGCTCGGGTCGACGCCGACCACCTCCGCGGCGCCGGCGCCGCGCATGCGCCAGCAGTGGTAGCCGTTGCCGCAGCCCACGTCGAGCACGCGTCGACCCGTGAGCGGTGCAATCGCATCGGCGAGCCGGTCCCACTTCCAGTCCGAGCGCCACTCCGTGTCGATGTGCAGCCCGAACAGCTCATAGGGACCCTTGCGCCACGGGTGCAGCCCCTGCAGTGCGGCGGAGAGCGCTTCCCGCTGCGCCGGCGCCAGGGGCGCGGCCGCCTCTGCACCGACACGGGCCCGGTCCAGGTGCACGGCGGCCACCTCGATCTCCGGGAGTGCGTCGAGCGCCGCCTGCCAGCGCGGCAGGTCGCCGTGGCGGGCCGGCGACAGCCCCTCGGCCACCTGCCTCTCCAGCAGCGGCGCCCAGGCAGCGAGCGGCCCGTCGGCCCAGCGGCCTGCCAGCGCGTCAGCGTCCACGATTAAACGGGTTCACGATTCACGGGGGCGACGGCTTGCGGCGCCTACGCCTTGAGGGCGATGAGCGACGCGAAGTTGAAGCACTGGAACCAGACATCGCAGGAGGCGAAGCCGGCGGCGCGGCAGCGGGCGCGGTGCACGTCGAGGGTCTCGGGCAGGAGCACGTTCTCCAGCGCGCTGCGCTTTTGCGCTACCTCGAGGTCCGAGTAACCGTTGGCGCGCTTGAACTGGTGGTGGAGGTCAATGTTCAGCGCGTCCAGGGCGGGGTCCGCGAAGGTCACCTTCTCCGACAGCACGAGCACGCCGCCGGGGCGCAGCCCCGCGGCGATGCGCGCGAGCAGCGGCTCCCGGTCCGCCACCGGGATGAACTGCAGCGTGTAATTGAGCACGACCATCGACGCGTCCTCGATGGGCACCTCGCGGATATCCGCCTCGCGCAGTTCCACCGGCGTGGCCTGAGCGTCCGCGTCGATCACCGCGCGGCAGCGCTCGAGCATGGCCGGGGAGTTGTCCACGGCGACGATGCGGCAGCCGTCGGCCTCGATGTGCTGACGCATGGCCAGCGTCGAGGCACCGAGGGAGCAGCCGAGGTCGTAGAGCGTGCTGCCCGCCGTGGCAAAGCGCGCCGCGAGCAGCCCGGAGAGCGCGACCACGGTCGGGTAGCCGGGCACCGAGCGGCGGATCATGTCGGGGAAAACCCGGGCGACCTCGCTGTCGAAGGTAAAGGGTGCCGTGGCCCCGAGGGGGTCGGCAAAGAGCCTGTCGCGGGCGTCGTTCACTGTTCTCGGCGGTCGTGGCACTGCGTGGCGCCATCGTACCACGCGGCCCCCTTGGCAGCGGTGCGGACGAGGGTCGATAATCGCGCCCTTTCGCCCGCACCGGAGACCCGCCCATGAAAGGCACGCACGAGTACGTCGATGACCCCCGCAATGCCGAGATCCTCATCGACATCAATGGGGAACGCGTACCGAGGTCCGAGGCGAAGGTCTCCGTCTTCGACTCGGGCTTCATCCTGGGCGACGGGGTCTGGGAAGGCCTGCGCGTGGAGGGCGGCACCGTGCTGTTCCTGGAGCGGCACCTGGAGCGGCTGTTCGAGGGGATGAAGACCCTCGACTTCGAACCGGATTTCGACCGCGAGGCCCTCACCCGCCGGCTGTACGCGCTGCTCGCCGCCAACGGCATGCGCGACGGTGTGCACATCCGTCTCATGGTCTCCCGCGGGGTGAAGGCGACGCCCTACCAGGACCCGCGCATGACCGTGACACCGCCGACGGTCGTGATCATCCCCGAGTACAAGGACCCGTTGCCGGAGACCGTGGACCGCGGCGTGCGCCTGTTCACCGTGCACGTGCGCCGGGGCTATTCCGACGTGCAGGACCCGACGCTGAACACCCACTCCAAGCTGAACTGCATCACCGCCTGCATCCAGGCCGCCAAGGCCGGCCACGACGAGGCGCTGATGCTCGACCCGCACGGCTTCGTGGCCACCTGCAACAGCACGCACTTCTTCATCGTGCGCCGGGACGAGCTGTGGACCTCCACCGGGGACTACTGCCTCGACGGCATCACCCGCGAGAAAGTGCTGCAGATTGCCGGGGAACTCGGCATCCCGGCGCGGGAGAAGAACTTCACCCTCAACGACGTCTACAACGCGCAGGAGGCCTTCGTCACCGGCACCTTCGCCGGGCTGGTGCCCGTACGCGAAGTCGACGGTCGCACTATCGGTGATGGCAGCGGCGAGCGCCCGTTCATCACCCGGCTGCGCCAGGGCTACCGCGACCGGGTGCAGCGCTACATCGACGGCCCCGGGGCCAGCCACCCGCGGGAGGGTTGAGCACCTTGCGCCGTATCGCCATGTGGTCCGGGCCGCGCAACATCAGCACGGCCATGATGCGGGCCTTCGAGAACCGGCCCGACTGCGCCGTGGTCGACGAACCCTTCTACGCCGCCTACCTCGTCGAGACCGGGCTCGAGCACCCGGCCCGGGAGGCGATCATCGCCAGCCAGCCCACGGACTGGCGCGTGGTCGCCGACGACCTCGTTCACGGCGGGCGCGGCGATGCCACCGTGTTCTACCAGAAGCACATGACGCAGCACCTGCTGCCGTCCATGGACCTCGCCTTTACCGACAGCCTGGAGAACTGCTTCCTCATCCGCGAGCCGCGGCGGATCCTCGCCTCCTATGCCCGCATCCGCCCGGACTTCAGCCTGGAGGAAGTCGGCTTCCCGCAGCAGATCGCCCTCTTCCGCCGGGTCCGCGAGCGCCTGGGCACCGTGCCGCCGGTGATCGACTCGGCGCTCACGCTGAGGGACCCGGCGAGTGTCCTGCGCCAGCTCTGCGAGCGGGTCGGCATCGCCTTCAGCGAGTGCATGCTGGCCTGGCCCGCGGGCCCGCGGGACAGCGACGGGGTCTGGGCACCGCACTGGTACGCCGCGGTGGAGGCCTCGACGGGCTTCGCGCCACCGGAACCGGACGCCCCGCCCCCGCCGCTACCGGCGCAGTACGAGGCCCTGTGCGAGGAGGCCGAGGCGATCTACGCGGAAATGCTCCCGCACGCCCTGCGCCCCTGACCGGCCCCGGTCAGTGCAGGGCGCCGTCCCGGCGGTGCCCGGAGAACACGTATTCGAACACCTCCCGGAAGCTGCGCGCGAAGTGGGCGGTCATGCCGTCGCGCAGGTAGTCCGGCAGTTCCTCGTAGTCGCGCTTGTTCGCCTGCGGCAGGATCACCTCGAAGATGCGGCTGCGCCGCGCGGCGATGATCTTCTCGCGGATACCGCCCACTGCCAGCACCTGCCCGGTGAGCGTGAGCTCGCCGGTCATGGCCAGCGGGCGGCGGATCCGCTCGCGGCGCGCCAGTGACACCAGCGCCGTCGCCATGGTGATGCCCGCGCTCGGGCCGTCCTTCGGCGTCGCCCCTTCCGGCACGTGCAGGTGCACCATGGCCATGTCGAAAAAGTCCCGGTCGCAGCCGTAATCCTTGAGGTGGGCGACCACGTAGCTGTAGGCGATCTCCGCCGATTCCTTCATCACGTCGCCGAGCTTGCCGGTGAGCTTGAAGCCGCGATTGAGCGTGTGCACCTGTGACGACTCGATCGCCAGCGTCGCCCCGCCCATGGCCGTCCAGGCCAGCCCCGTCGCCACGCCGACACCGCGCTGCGGGCGCTCCTGCGTATACAGCGGCTTGCCCAGCAGCTCCTCGATATCCTTCTTGCCCACGCGCAGCTTCGCACTGCGGTCGTCGTCCATGAGCTTGCGGATGCTCTTGCGCATGATGCGGGCGAGCTGCTTCTCGAGGTTGCGCACCCCCGCCTCGCGGCAGTAGGACTCGATCACGTACTTCAGCGCGGCGTCGTTGATCTTCAGCTGCTCCGGCGGCAGGCCGTGGCGCTCCAGCTGCTTCGGCCACAGGTGGTGCTTCGCGATCGCCAGCTTCTCCTCGGCCACATAGCCGGCGAGGCGCAGCACCTCCATGCGGTCCAGCAGGGGGCCGGGGATGGTATCGAGCTGGTTCGCCGTGCAGATGAACAGTACCTGCGACAGGTCGACGCGCAGATCGAGATAATGGTCCAGGAACGCCGTGTTCTGCTCCGGGTCGAGCACCTCGAGCAGCGCCGACGCCGGGTCGCCCTGGTAGGAGGCGCCGATCTTGTCGATCTCGTCGAGCATGATCACCGGATTGGCGACCTTCACCTCCTTCAGCGCCTGCACGAACTTCCCGGGCATGGCGCCGATATAGGTGCGCCGGTGTCCCTTGATCTCCGCCTCGTCGCGCATGCCGCCCAGGCTGAAGCGGTAGAACTCCCGCCCCAGCGCCTCGGCCACGGAGCGGCCGATGCTGGTCTTGCCCACCCCCGGCGGACCCACGAGCAGCAGGATGGAACCGGCGATACGACCGCGGAAGGCGCCCACGGCGAGAAACTCGAGGATCCGCGCCTTCACGTCGTCGAGCCCATCGTGCTCGGCATCGAGCACCTGCTGCGCGTGGCCGAGGTCCAGCTGGTCCTCGGAGTACACGCCCCAGGGCACGCTGGTCGCCCAGTCGAGGTAGTTGCGGGTCACGCCGTACTCCGGCGACCCTGTTTCCAGCACCCCCAGCTTGTGCAGCTCATCCTCGATGCGCTGCGCCACCGGTTCCGGCGGGTGCAACGCGGCGAGCCGTTCGCGGAACAGCTCCGCGTCGGAGGTGCGGTCGTCCTTGGAGATGCCGAGCTCCTTCTGGATGACCTTGAGCTGCTCGCGCAGGAAGAACTCCCGCTGCTGCTTCGTGACCTTCTCGTTGACCTGCTCGCTGATCCGGCCCTGCAGCTCCGCCACCTCGCGCTCACGCCGCAGCAGCCCCAGCACTTTCTCCATGCGCGACTGCAGCGGCAGCGTCTCGAGGATCTCCTGCAGGTCCTCACCCGACGCGGTGGTCAGCGCCGCGGAGAAGTCCGCCAACAGGCTCGGCTGGTTCGGGTTGAAGTTGGCGAGGTACTGCTTGAGCTCTTCGCTGTACAGCGGGTTCAGCGGCAACAGTTCCTTGATCGCCTTGATCAGGGCCATGGCATAGGCCTTGATCTCGTCGCTCTCCCGGTCCCCCTGGCTGCGCGGGTACTCGACCTGCACCAGCCACGGCGCCTCGTCGGTCAGCCAGCGCACGATGCGGAAGCGCTTGAGCCCCTGCGCCAGGAAGTGCGCCGGGTTCTCGGCCATGGACTGCGGCTTGTGCAGCCGCACCGCGCACCCCAGCTCCGGGAACTGCCGCTGCTCGACATCCCCCGGCGCCACCCCGGGCACGAACGCCAGCCCGACCACGCCACTCCCGCTCCGGCCCACGGCCTTCAGCGTCTCCCCCCACTCCTCGGGATTGATCGCCACGGGCTGCACCTGCCCGGGAAAGAACGGCCGGTTCGGCACGGGCATCAGGTAGATGGTATCCGGCAGCACCTCATCCGCCACCGCCGGCGACGCCTGGCTCCCCTGCCCCGCCTTCGCTCCCTGCTCGTCGTTCATGCTGCCATCCACTCGCCGAAAGCTCTGGATGTGGGGGTTTCCTGCGCTTATTCAAGCGCGTAAACATCCCTCACGACATAGTCAGTGCCACTCGGTGCCTTATTCCCGCGTCGCGGCTGGAGGGGGTATCCCGGACACGCCAATTCGCCATCCATGGCGGCTCGGGCTCGGCATCCATGCCTCGCACGGTCCGGTAT
>CAJWWA010000177.1 GCA_913048495.1 uncultured Halieaceae bacterium | reverse complement strand
GGCTGAGGCCAAAGCCGCCGATGAGCGTCACCCGGTCGTTGACCGCGAAATTCACCGCCGCCTCGGCCGAGAGGCGCTCACCGGGACGGCGGCGGACGCCGTCGGCCACAACGGGCGCATCGCGCCGGTAGCGGGCGGCGAGCGAGAGAACGACCGGGTCCAGGGGCCGGTACCAGGTCGCGCCCAGGCTGCCGCCGGCGGGGCTGCGCCAGCCGCCGGTCGATGCCGGCGGCCGGCCCAGCGCTGCCAGGCGCGCGTCGAGCAGCAGGGAACCCGCGGCGCCCCGGGCCGCCAGCCAGTTGGCACCGAGCACGAGACGCTCGCCCGTGGCGGTCCCGGCGAACTGGCCGTCCAGCTCCCGGCGCAGGCTGCTGCGCTCGTAGCGCGCGTTCAGCTCGAGGCGCTGCGTCACGCCGTAGCGGAGCCCGAGCGACGACTGCTCGACCGTCAGCTCGCGCCAGGCGAGGACCGGCCCGGCGAGGCCGGGCCGCAGCACCGGCTCGCGGTGGCTGCCGCGGCTGCCGCTCAGGGTGGCGGTCAGGCGGTGCTCGCTGACGAGGAGCGCCTCGATCGTGAGCGGGAGCTGAGCCGCGGCCGGCGCGGACAGGGCGGTGGCAAGCAGGCCGGGGACCAGGGGTGGCAGCTGTCGGTTTGCCGGCGCCATGGCGCATTCCTCGGACGACGCGTGTAGGCCAGCATCGCAGCCCGGGGCGCTGAAGTGGACGCCCGTTCCGGCCACGCTTCAGCCCTTTTCGCGCGGGCTTGCCGATGCCGGACGCGGGTTCCATACTGCGCCCCGCATCCGAAGACCCGCCGCTGGAGGCCCCATGCGACTGCGACCCGCCCTTTTACTCACCGCCAGCCTGCTCGCCGGCTGTGCCTCGCTGACGCAGGAGGCGCAGGACGCAGTCCTTGCAGACTTGCCCTCGCCGTACGGCGTGAGCTTCAGCGACCTGCGCCGCTATCCCGGGGCGGTGGTCTGCGGGCGCTACACGGCCCCCGACGTCCAGGGCCTCCGCAACCGGACCGACGACTTCATCTACACCGATGGCGCGGTTTACCGCCGCCCGGGCGCGCAGCAGCGGGCGCTGTTCTGCACCACGGAGCCTGCGGCTGCCCTCGAGCGCGAGCTCGGCATGGGACCCTGGGAAGACGGTAACGGCTACCTCGGCACCATCCGTGCGGACCTGCACACCCTGAGCGAGGCGATCGCCGCCCACGTCGAGGCAAAGGGCGACGTCCCCTTCCAGGGGCTCGAGGAGCTGGCACCGCCGGCGGCGACGTTCCTGCCCGCCCTGCCGAAGGATCCCTGGGGCAACGCGTACCACTACGAACTCGGCCTCGGCGGACGCTCGCAGCGTGACTACCGCCTCTACACGCTCGGCGCGGACAACCGGCCCGGGGGCACCGGCGCGGACGCGGACGTGACCCGGGAACACCTGCCCTACCTCGACCGGCTGGCCCGGCTCTGAGCCTCAGGCGGGCTGCAGGGGGAAGAACACCGGCAGCAGCAGGAGTACCGTGGACGAATAGGCCAGCGTCACCGGCAGGCCGAAGCGCAGGTAATCGGCGAAGGCATAGCTGCCGAGGTTCTGCACCATCAGGTTGGTGGTGTAGCCGTAGGGCGTGAGGAAACTGGCGCTGGCGCCGAAGGCCACGGCGAGCGCAAAGGGCGTGGGGTCCAGGCCGTAGCTCACCGCGAGCCCGTAGGCCACGGGAAAAGCCAGCGCCGCGGCCGCGTTGTTGGTCATCACCTCCGTCATGACCAGCGTGCCGAGGTAGACCCCGGCCAGGGCGATGAGCGGCCCCCGCCCTGCCACGGCATCGTGCAGGCCGTCTGCCAGCAGCGTCACCAGCCCCGTATTGGTCAGCGCCTGCGACAGGGTCAGGGCCGAGGCGATGATCAGCCACAGGCCGAAAGGAAAGCGCCGGCGCAGCTCGCTCGCGCGCACGATCTTCAGGCCGACCATCGCCATCAGCAGGAGTGCCAGGCTCTTGATCAGCGGCACCAGTTCCAGCGCCGCGAGGGCGACCGCGAGCAGCAGCCCGACGCTCATGAACAGGTCCTGCCAGGGCTGCGTGGGCCGGCGCAGGGCACTCTGGTCCACCACCAGGAAGTTTTTGTCGACGTTGCGGCGGGAGGCGAAGTCGGCGCCGACAGCGAGCATGAGGCTGTCGCCCGCCTGCAGCGTGATGCTGCCGAGCTTTCCGGACAGGCGCTTGCCGCCCCGCCGCAGCCCGACTACCGCCGCGTCGAAGAGCGAACGGAAACCGCTCTCCTTGATGGTGCGCCCCTCGACGGTAGCGCCGGGCAGGAGAATCACCTCGGTGAGGTTCCCGCGCAGCAGGCCCTCCTCCACCGCGAACAGCGACAGGCCGGGAAAGCGCTCGAGCACGCTCAAGCGGGAGATGTCGCCAGAAAAGATCAGCTTGTCGCCCGCCTCGATGTACTCCTGCGGCGACACCGGGGAAAGCAGGTGGTCACCGCGGACGATCTCCACCAGGAACAGGTCGTCCAGCTCGCGCAGGCCGTTCTCGGCGATGCTCCGGCCCACGAGCGTGGAGCCCTCGCCGACCTCTGCCTCCACCAGGTACTCGTCGACGCGCACGGCTTCCCGGCGGTGTGACGGCAGCAGCCGGGAGGCAAGCAGGATGACCAGCAGGCCGACAAGGGCGGCGCAGCCGCCGACCGGCAGGAACGCGAAGAAGGGCAGCCCCTCGCCGCTCACGTCCTCGAGAAAGCTGCTCACGATCAGGTTGGTGGAGGTGCCGATCAGTGTCGTGGTGCCGCCGAGGATCGCCGCGTAGGACAGCGGCATGAGCAGCCGCGACGGCAAGTGGTCGCGGCTGGCGCGCACCGTGTGGGCCAGGGTGGCGACCACGGCCGTGTTGTTGACGAACGCCGAGAACAGCCCCGTGACCGTGCAAAGGCGCAGCAGGCTGCGGTGATAGCTGCCGTTCACGAGCCGCGTCGACAGTCGCTCGAGCCAGCTCAGTTTCTCGAGACCCACGGAAACCAGCAGCAGCAGGACCAGCGTGACCAGGCCCGTGTTCGAGGCCTTGTCGAGGAGCTGTCCGGTGTCGACCAGGCCGAGGAGGTAGGCGAGCGCCATGGCGCCGGTGAACAGAGCGACCGGCCTGACGCTGGTGAATACGAGACCGCTGAAGAGGCACAGGAAGATGGCGGCGATCGCGACTTGCTCGAGCATACGACCCGTGACCCTGGAAGGAGCGCCAAGGATACGCGGTCGCAGCACCGCGGCTCAAGGACCGGGCCCCGGCTCAGGACAGCAGCAGCGGCAGCGCCGTGGCGATACCCGCAGCGCTGCTGGCGAACAGCACCGTGCCCACCCGCAACCCGAGGGCCCGCCCGCCGAGGACCCAGGCCAGGACGCCCTTGGCCGTGTTGTTGGCCGCCGCGGCAAGCACCATGGCGAAAGCCGCTACTTCGATGCCGAGTTCCCTGCTGCTCATCCGCGCGAGCGAGAGCGTGATCGCATCGACGTCCGTGATCCCCGAAGCGGCAGCCAGGGCGATCACGCCGCCCTCGCCGAAGGTCTGTCGGAGGGCTTCACTGAGCAGCCTGATCAACGCGAGCAGGGCGCCGAAGCCGAGCGCCGCCCGCCACTCGAAGGGATTCTTCAGCGGCGAGGGCAGATCCACGCGGGCGTGCCGGGCACGGCGCCAGTAGAGCAGGATGGGCAGGTAGACCACCAGGCACATCGCCAGGGCCGGCAGCGCGAGCGGCTCGAGCAGGGAGCGGTTGAGAAGCGTCGCCACCAGGACCATGCGCGGCAGCATGGTGCCGCAGGCCAGCAGCACCCCGCAGGCCAGCGCGGGCACGGCGTCTTCATGGCCGCGCGCTGCCCGCGACAGCTGCAGGGTGAGCGCCGTGGAAGAGGCGACCCCGCCGGCGAGGCCGGTGACCAGCAGGCCGCGGCGCGTTCCCGCGATGCGCACCGCGAAGTAGCCGACGAAGGAGATCCCGGCGATCAGGATCACCATCCACCAGATCGCGTGCGGGTTGAGCGCCTGCCACGGCCCGAAGCCCCGGTCGGGCAGCACCGGCAGCACGACCACCGTGAGCAGGAGCATGAGGATGCCCGCGCGCAGTTCCCGAAGTTCCAGCGCACCGAGCCAGCGGTGCAGCGTCGGCTTGTAGCTCAGGAGCAGCGTCGCCACGACGGCCGCCGCGGCGGCCAGGCCCGCCTGGCCCCGGGTCGCCAGGGCGCCGAGGAGAAAAACGAGCAACCCCGCCGCCAGGCTGGTGATGCTGATATCCGGCGTGTGCAGCGCCTCCACCACGTGGGCGACGGTCAGCGTCGCCACCAGCCCGAGGAAGACCAGGCCGAGCAGGAGCGCACCGCCCTCTCCGGTCAGCAGCCCCGCGGCGCCCCCGAGGAGGCCGATGAGCCCGAAGGTCCGCACCCCGGCGACGCGGCCGCCATCGGGAGCCGAACGCTGCTGCCAGCCGCGCTCGGCGCCGAAGAGCAGACCGATGCCGAGGGCCACCGCGAGGTGAAAGAAGTCCGGGTCCATGCTGTTCATGGCTGCAGTCTCCCGCCAGCGGGCCCGCAAGTCCATGGCCGGGCGCCGGCGCCGTCTTTTGCGCTAGACTGTGCCCCCGGGAACGGGCCCGGACCAGGCAATGGAGAACAGCGGATGATCGGATACGTAACCCTCGGCGTGAAGGACATGGAAGCCGCCAAAGCGTTCTACGGCGACCTCCTCGCCGATCTCGGCGCCAAGGTGCTTTTCGACATGGAGCGCATCGCCATGATCGGCACCAGCATGGATGAGCCCATGGTGGCCGTCTGCCTGCCCTATGACGGTGAACCTGCGCACCCCGGCAACGGCAACATGGTCGCCATCAAGGCCGGCAGCAAGGAGAGCGTCGACAAGCTCTATCACAAGGCCCTCGAGCTGGGCGCGAGCTGCGACGGGGAGCCCGGCCAGCGCATTCCGGACATGTTCTACGGCGCCTACGTCCGCGACCCGGACGGCAACAAGATCGCCTTCTTCGTCTTCGGCTGAAGCCGGCGGCCCGGTGCCCGCGGGCGCCGGGTGACGGGCGCCGGGCTATCGTCGAATAGGCGTTGCGGGGCGGCAGCGCGGTAAGGCCTCCCCGTCCACCCCCGGCACGCGACACGCGCTTGAGGCACCCGATAAAAAACGCGCAACAAGGCATCGACCAACAGCACCAACACCCAGCAGCACACCGCAGGAGGACCTCTTGAGCAAACGCATCCCCCGCTCCGCCGACAACGACTACAGCGAAGAGATCATCGCCGAGCGCCAGGCCTTCATCGAGGCCAATACGCCGGCGCGGCTCGAGCATACCCGGCGCTACTCCTTCGACCCGCCCGAGATGGCCGGCAACATCGAGAATATGTTCGGCGTGGCCCAGGTTCCCATCGGCCTCGCCGGCCCGCTGCTGGTCAATGGCGAGCACGCCCAGGGCGAGTTCTACGTGCCCATGGCAACGGTCGAGGGCACTATGCTGGCGAGCTACAACCGCGGCATGAAGGTGATCCGGGAGGCCGGCGGCGTCACCACGACGGTCGCCGGCGAAGCCATGCAGCGGGCCCCCTGCTTCGTGTTTCGCGATGCGCGCGACGCGCGCGATTTCGAGCACTGGCTCGTCGAGCACGAGGACGAGATCCGCGCGGTCGCCGAGAGCACCACCTCCGTGGGCAAGCTGCGCGAGATCGAGCACTACAACGCGCACAACTTCGTGTTCACGCGCTTCGATTACTCGACCGGCGACGCCGCGGGCCAGAACATGACCAGCCGCGCCACGTTCGTGGCCTGCGAGTGGATCCGCGAGCAGTACCCGAAGCTCAAGAACTACCTGCTGTCGGGCAACTTCGACACGGAGAAGCGCACCTCCGCCGTCAACTCCCTGAAGGGCCGCGGTCGCCGCGTCACGGCGGAGATCACCATCCCCCGCGAGGTCCTGGAGCGGAACCTGCGCATTACGCCGGAGGCCATGCACTACGGCCAGGGCATCACTACCCTCGCCTCCTTCCTGACCCAGTCGTCGAACAACGCGGCGCACCCGGCCAACGGCCTCGCCGCGCTCTACCTGGCCACCGGCCAGGACATCGCCAACATCGGCGAGTCCAACCAGTGCACCACCTACAACCGGGTGACCCGCGACGGCGACTACTTCTTCTCCGTGACCCTGCCCGCGCTCATCGTCGCCAGCTACGGCGGCGGCACCAACCTGCCGACCCAGCGCGAGTGCCTGCAGATCATGGATTGCCACGGCAAGGGCAAGGCACTCAAGCTGGCGGAGATCGCCGCGGGCCTGGTGGTGGCCGGCGAACTCTCCCTGGGCGCCGCCACGCGGGTGGACAAGGAGACGCGCCAGAACGAGTGGGTCGACGCCCACGAGCGCCTGGGAAGGAACCGTTGAAGGCATCGCCCTGCCGGTTGCAGTAACCGGCGAACAGCGCTAGGTTGGCGGAGACTCGATCAGGGAGAGATCAGCCGCATGGTCACCTACGCACTCACTGCCTTCACCGTGGTCGCGCTGCTGCTCTTGCTGCTCGGCAGGAACCGCAGCGGCGCCACCCGCTCGGGCCATCGCGCGTTGCCCGTGCGGCACACCGGGCCCTACGCCGCGGTGTCCCTGGAACCGGCGCCTATCGCCTGTGATGCGGCGCAGCGTTTCGCCGGCAGGCGCTATCTGCGCGACGAGGCCCCGGGGGTCCCGCTGCGGGACTGCGACGGCCGCCGCTGTGGCTGCCGCCTGGTCACCCACCCCGACCGACGCCAGCTCGGCACGGACCGGCGCCTGGGCGTTGGCCTGCACCTGGGCCAGGAAGATGGTTCGCTGGCAGCCGCCCGGGCCCTGCTCGGCCGCCAGGCGATCATCGGCGCCACCTGCCATGCGCAGCTGCCGCTGGCCGAACAGGCCGCACGTGACGGCGCCAGCTACGTCGCCTTCGGCCGTTTCTTCCAGTCCCACACCAAACCCGGCGCACCGGCAGCCAATCACGAATTGCTGCGTGAAGCCCGCGCCCGTAT
>CAJWWA010000176.1 GCA_913048495.1 uncultured Halieaceae bacterium | reverse complement strand
CCGTTGGCCAGCTCCCGCCCCGCCACGAAGAACTCGAAGCGGTCGGTAACGAAGGGGTCGGCATCGTTGCGCCGCGCCAGCGGCGACACTTCCGTCGGGTAGGCCGTGATGAAGGTGGGCTGGTCCAGTTTCTCTTCCGCCGTGTGCTCGAAGATCTCCAGCTGCACCTTGCCGAGGCCCCAGCCGTCCTTGAGAGGAATACCCAGTTCGGTGGCCAGGGCCCGCGCCGCGGCCTCGTCGCCAAGCTGCTCGGCCGTGACCCCCGGGTTGTGCGCGAGGATGGCCTCGACCACGGTCATGCGCGCAAAGGGTTTGCCGAAGTCGTAGTCCGTGCCCTGGTAGGGCACCGTGGTGCTGCCGAGCACCGTCGCCGCGAGGGAGCGCATGAGATCCTCGGTGAGGTCCATGGCGTCCCGGTAGTCGGCGTAGGCCCAGTAGTACTCGAGCATGGTGAACTCGGGGTTGTGCCGCGTGGACAGGCCCTCGTTGCGGAAGTTGCGGTTGATCTCGTAGACGCGCTCGAAGCCGCCCACCGTGAGCCGCTTGAGGTACAGCTCCGGCGCGATGCGCAGGTACATGTCGAGGTCGAGCGCGTTGTGGTGCGTGACGAAGGGCTTGGCCGCGGCGCCGCCGGGAATCGGCTGCATCATCGGCGTTTCCACCTCCATGAAGCCGCGGCGGTTCATGTAGTCGCGGATGAAGGTCACGATCTGCGAGCGGCGCTGGAACACCCGGCGCGAATCGGCGTTGACGATGAGGTCGACATAGCGCTGGCGGTAGCGCAGCTCCTGGTCGGCGAGGCCGTGGTACTTGTCCGGCAGCGGGCGCAGCGCCTTGGTCAGCAGCCGGGCCTCGGCCATGTTGATGTACAGGTCGCCCTTGCCGGACTTGTGAATCGGCCCGCGGGCCGCGACGATGTCGCCCAGGTCCCAGTGCTTGATGGCCTCCAGGGTATCCGCGTCCAGGCCCTTGCGGTTGATGTACAGCTGCACCTGGCCGCTGCCGTCCTGGATGAGCAGGAAGGCGCCGCGGTTGCGGATGAGGCGCCCGGCCACCGCGTACTCGGTGTTCTTCTCCTCCAGCTCCTCCTTGCTGCAGTCACCGTATTCGCTCTGCAGCCAGCCGGCCTCCGCCGTGCGGCGGAAGTCGTTGGGGAAGGGGTTGCCGGCCTCGCGCAGGGCGGCGAGCTTGGCCCGGCGCTCCGCGATCAGCTTGTTCTCGTCCGCCGCCGTCGGCTCGTGTTCACTCATGGTCAGGTCCGTCAGAGGCCCTTCTTCAGGGAGGCCTCGATGAAAAGGTCGATGTCGCCGTCGAGCACGGCCTGCGTGTTGCTGGTCTCGACGCTCGTGCGCAGGTCCTTGATGCGGGACTGGTCCAGCACGTAGGAGCGGATCTGGCTGCCCCAGCCGATGTCCGCCTTGTTGTCCTCCATGGCCTGCTTCTCCTCGCTGCGCTTGAGCACCTCCAGCTCGTAGAGCTTGGCCCGGAGCAGCTTCATGGCCTGGTCCCGGTTCTGGTGCTGCGAGCGCTCCGTCTGGCACTGCACCACGATGCCCGAGGGATTGTGTGTCAGGCGCACGGCCGAGTCGGTCTTGTTCACGTGCTGGCCGCCGGCGCCGGAGGCGCGGTAGGTATCCACGCGCAGGTCCGCCGGGTTGATCTCGATCTCGATGTTGTCGTCGATCTCCGGCGAGACGAAGACAGAAGCGAAAGAGGTGTGCCGGCGGTTGCCCGAGTCGAAGGGCGACTTGCGTACCAGCCGGTGCACGCCGGTCTCGGTGCGCAGCCAGCCGAAGGCGTACTCGCCCGTGAACTTGATGGTCGCGCTCTTGATGCCGGCGACCTCGCCGGCGGAGACCTCGATCAGCTCCGTGTCGAAGCCGTGGGCCTCGCCCCAGCGCAGGTACATGCGCAGGAGCATTTCGCCCCAGTCCTGGGCCTCGGTGCCGCCGGAACCGGCCTGGATGTCGAGGAAGGCGTTGTTCGGGTCCATCTCGCCGCTGAACATGCGGCGGAACTCGAGCTGCTCCAGCCGGGCCTCCAGCTCACCGAGGTCGCCCTCCACGGCCGCGACCGTATCGGTATCGTCCTCCTCCGCCGCCATCTCGAGGAGATCGAGGGCATCGCGGGTCCCCGAGTCGAGAGCCTCGATGGTGCTGACGATGGACTCGAGCGTCGAGCGCTCCCGGCCCAGCTCCTGCGCCCGCTCCGGGTCGTCCCAGACCGAGGGTTCGGCGAGCTCGAGCTCTACTTCCGCCAAGCGTTCCTTGCGCTGGTCGAAGTCA
The DNA here is from genome assembly GCA_913048495.1 of uncultured Halieaceae bacterium. Taxonomy (GTDB): domain Bacteria; phylum Pseudomonadota; class Gammaproteobacteria; order Pseudomonadales; family Halieaceae; genus Pseudohaliea. The sequence goes on along the minus strand of CAJWWA010000176.1, from coordinate 4,754 downwards.
AAGATACCCCCTCAGCACGTCCGTACGTGCTTGCATGTCCTTGAGGCGGCTGACGAGAGGGTTGATCTCCAGCATGGTGATGAACGTCCTTGGAAAAACGCGCCATTCTAGCGCAGCGGGCCGGCTCCGTGCAGGGGGCGCAGCTCAGCGGGACGGCGCGATGTCCTCGGCGGTGGACCGCAGGTAGGCGACCTGCGCCGAGTCCTCGCCGTAACGGCCGATGGCCAATTGCAGCGCGCGCTCGTAGCTGCGCGCCACGGTGCCGCAGAGGGACACCCGCTCGATATCGAAATGGCGCTCCGCCGGCGGCTCCACCCCCCGGCACAGCGCCAGCTGCGCGGCCCACCGGTCGATATCGTCGCCGAGCCCGGTCTGCTGTGCCGCGGTCAGCCGCTTGAGGGCTTCCAGGGTCGTCTCGTGCCCCGCGAAACAGTCGTGGAAACCGGGATGGGCCTCGATGCGCTGGTCCTCCTCGTAGAGGCAGAACGTGCCCACGGTATCGGCACCGGCGAGGGCATCGACCCGGCGGCTCTTCACGGCGTCCAGGCTGTTCGAGAACACCAGCGCCACGTGCTCGGCGTTGGGCGTGAGCCAGGGGCGAGCGAAACCGGGTTTCGAGGCCAGCCACTCGCGCAGCAGGGACTCGTCGTAGGCGGCGCTGGTGTATACCACCTCGGTGACCCGGCCGCGGGAAGGCCCCTGGAAGATGCCGCCGATGGTGAATACCGGCCCGCCGGTGCCGTAGTCGGTCACGGCAATACCCGTCACCAGCAGCGGTGCCAGGGGCACGGCAAGCCAGGCGGCCCGCGGTGGCGACGGCGCCACCGCCAGGGCGTAGACACCGGCCCAGAAGGCATCGGTGGCGATGAACAGGAACAGCGGGTTGCCGTCGAGGCGCAGCGGCGAGCCATGGGGCTGGTAGTCAGTGAACAGCCAGCCGCCGAGGCGTTCCACGTCGACCTGCGCCGCCACCGCGGCGAGGCAGAACGCAAAGGCGCCCACGGCGACCCAGCGGGCGGCACTGCCCGTGCGGCGCCCGAGGAAGAGCACGATGCCGAGCAGCACGGCAAAGCTCGGTACGTGGAGAACCCCGCCGGCCACCGGGACGGGAATGAGAAATTCCACCAGCGCACTGCCCGTTCCCCAGATGCCCGTCCAGCCGAGGACACCTGCGATGAGGGCCGGCGTCAGCCAGGCGGCGATGAGCAGGGCTGTCTTCATGCGCGGACTCTTCTGAGCGTACGCCGGATCTTGCCACAGGCGCCCGCGGCCGCGCACGCCGCAGCCGGGCTGGCGGACCTGCCGTCAGTGCCCGCCGGGCGCGCTCGCCGCCGCGTGGAGCGACCTGCCGGCGCGCTCCAGCCTCACCCGCACGGACTTGAAGCCCGGGGTGCGGCTGCGCGGATCCCGCTCCAGGGAAGTCAGGCAGTTCGCCTCCGGGTAATAGGCCAGGGCGTTGCCCGGGGGCAGGTCGAAGGGGCGGACGACCGCGTCGCGCAGGATGCCGTCGCGCGAGCGGACGTCGACGCGACTGCCGGGCTCCAGCCCGAGCGCGCGCATGTCGTCGGGGCACAGGAGCACGGCGCGGCGCTCCGCATCGTAGCGATAGCTGTCCGTCTCCTCGTAGATGATGCTGTTGAACTGCCCCTCGCTGCGCACCGATGCCAGCATCAGCGGCCAGGCGGCCTCCCCCTCGCCGGCGGACGTCGCGTCTCCGGCCGACTCCTCCGGCAGGGCACGCACGCGGAAGCGGGCCCGGCCATCCTCCGTGCGGAAGCTCGGTTCGTGCAGGGTGCGGCCGCGAACATGGAACTCGCGCCGCGCCACCGAGATATCCGCCAGCGCCTCCATGCCCGGGACCGTCCGGGCAATGGTCTGACGGATGCGCTCGTGGTCGCCGTAGGCGGTGAAATCAACGGGGTGGTCGGGCAGCAGGCGGGCACCGAGCTCGGACAGGATGGCCACCTCGGAGCGCACACTGGGCAGCCGCGTGATGCCGCCGTCGCTCAGGCGGACGTAGTTGAACATGGACTCCTGGGTCGTCGGCTGCGGCTCCTCGTCCCGGGCAGTCACCGGCAGGATCAGGGCGTCGCCGCTGTCGATGCCGTGCAGGTGGCCCTGGTTCAGCGTCGTTGTCAGGTAGAGCTTGAAGGGTATCCGGTCCAGCGCCGCGGCGGCCCAGGCCGAGTTGGGTGTCGCCGCGTAGAGGTTTCCGCCCATAAGGCAGGCGGCGTCGATGGCACCGGCTTGCGCCGCTTCCAGCGCCGCCAGCGTGTCAAAGCCGGGACGCGCCGGCATGGCGACGCCGAGTTCCTGCTCGAGCCGGGCAAGGACCTCCGAGGCGAGCACGGGCTTGACCCCGATCGTGCCGATGCCCTGCACGTTGCTGTGACCGCGCAGCGGCAGGAGGCCGGCATGGCGCCGGCCGATCATGCCGCGCATCAGCGCGAGGTTGGCGATGTACTCGACATTCTCGCTGCCGTGCCGATGGTGGGTCATGCCCATGCCCCAGGCGAACACGGCGGCCCGGGCAGCGCCGTAGCGGCGCGCCGCGTCGTCGATCTCCCCGCGCTCGAGGCCGCAGGCGTCGAGAAGCGACGGCCAGCTTGCCGCCTCGATATCGGCGCGGAAAGCCGCCCAGTCGCGGCAGTGACGCTCGATGAAGGCAGTATCGATGTGCCCGCCCTCCAGCAGCGCTTTCGCCAGCGCCTTGAACAGCGCGAGGTCGCTGCCGATCCGCGGCTGCAGGTACAGCGAGGCGATACTGCTGCCGCGGGCGAGCATGGATTTCGTGCTCTTCGGCACGGCGAAGCGGACCAGCCCCGGTTCCTTCGCGGGGTTGATCACGATCACCTCACCGCCGCGCTCGCGGCAGGCGAGGAGCTGGTGAATGAAGCGGGGATGATTGGAGGCGGGGTTGGCACCGATCACGAAGATGAGATCCGCCCCGCCGAGATCCGCCAGCTCCACCGTCGCCGTGCCCGTACCGACCGTCGATGACAGGCCGACGCTGGTCGCCTGGTGGCAGTAGTAGGAGCAGTTGTTGACGTTGTTGGTGCCCCAGCAGCGTGCAAGCAACTGCAGCAGGAAACCTGCCTCGTTGGACGAGCGGCCCGAGGAGTAGAAGAACCCGCGCTCGGGATCCGCGGCGGAGAACCGCTCCGCCGCAAGGGCCATCGCCGCATCCCAGCCGAGTTCGCGGAAGCGCTGCTCCCCGGCCGCCTTGTAGATGGGGTTGGCAAGGCGCCCGGCGTGCTCCAGTTCGCGCGCCGAGAGCTCACGGAGCTCGTCGAGCGTGTGCTCGAAAACCTCCGGCGGTATCGCCGGCTGGATATCCGTCGACTGCGCCTGCACGCTCTTGTTGCAGACCGAGGGGAACTCGCCGAGCTCGTTGGTCATGCCGCCGAACTGCCCGCCCATGCCCAGCCCGCAGGCCTTGCAGGCATTCTTCCCGGTGAGGGCCTTCGCGGATTTCGCGACGCCGATCCGGCGCACCGTGTTCAGGGTGTACAGCACCTTCTTGACACCGCCGCCCTTCGCCTCGGCCATCGTGGTCAGCCCCTCTTCGAGTTACGGGCCATGACGTAGCAGCCAGCCACGCGCGGGCCCCGTCATGCAAACTGGTTGAGAAGATACCCCAGTATCATGACCTGTGGCACCGTGAGCAGCGGCAGGAACAGCGCCAGGCGCCAGGAACCGCTGGTGTCCCTGATCGACATGATCTCCGTGTAGTCCGTCGACACGCCGGCCATGAGGAAGGTGAAGGCATTGCCCGGCGCGTTCGCCCGGTTGAGCAGGTCCGCCGCAATCGGGGTGGCACCCTCGGAGCACACCTCGATGATGGTCGCCGCCGCCAGCGTGAGCCAGAGGCCGACCACCGAGGCGCCGAACCAGTTGCCGTAGATGTCCGCCGGCACCAGGCCGCGGATGGCGGCCGCCAGCAGCAGGCCGAACAGCGCCCAGCGGATCACCACCTTCGAGCCGCGCACGCCATCGACGAGCAGGCGGCCCGTGCCGGCGAAGGAGAACTGCAGGGAGCGGCGGTAGTCGCGCAGCTGCTGGCGCAGGGGAACGGCCTCGCCCTCCAGGTCGCGGTGGGGATTCTGCGGCAGCGTCCCGCGGCGCACGAAGCCGTCGAACAGCAGGCCCGTGGTGATACCGATCACCAGCGACAGCACGATGAACAGCAGCGTCCAGCCGAGGCCGATCAGCGCGATGAGGATGAGCGTCAGCGACAGCGAGTTCCAGGGACTGGCGAGGAGGAAGGCCATCACCTGCCCGACGCTCGCCCCACGCTCGTAGAGACGCATGCCCACGGCCAGGATGCCGTGGCTGCACAGGTCGAGGAGCACACCGGCCAGCGTCGCCCGGAACATGCCGCCGAGGCCCGCCTGGCGGCCGAGCAGCGCCATGACCAGGTCGCGCGGTACGGTGCCGAGGATGCCCACGAAGAGCACGCCGATCGCGAGGCCCCACCACATGCGGTTCATGAGCTCGACCACGCCGCCGGTGAACTGCGCCACGGCGCCGTCGTCGGAGGTGCCCACCATGAGCGTCCCCCAGCCGTAGGCCAGGAGCACGCCGGCCAGGCAGGTCCAGAGGAACCAGTCCGGGCGCCCCTTCGCGGGGCCGCAGCCGGATGACCCGTCCTACATCCAGCGCATGGAGCGACTCAAACGATCCGTCGAGCACCTGGCTTACGCCCCTGACATGTCTCAGCCGAACAAGCGCTTCATGTCCTTGCAGTCCCAGCA
>CAJWWA010000175.1 GCA_913048495.1 uncultured Halieaceae bacterium | reverse complement strand
GTTTAGTCGTTATCTTGATAAGTTCGAAACAATTAGAGTTTATTTTAATCCCCCCCCCTCCGCCATCCAGTCGTTCCGCGAAAACCTCCTTCAGCAACAAGCTCACCAGCTGCTCTGGCCTGCAACCGAACTCCGTTTCCTGTCCTCAGTCATCAGTTTCATGCCGGGTAAAGTGTTTGTCCGCCGGTGGAGCGGCGCCCGGGGCCTAGTGCAGCGTTGCGCTGTGGGTCCGCGCAGGCCGGGGCGCGGGGGTGGGGAACCGGCTGCCCATCGCACGCTCGACCTGTCCCATGCCGTGAAGCGTGAGCTGGCGACAGGCATCCAGGGCCGCCGCGCGATCGGCACCGTTGCGCGCGAGGTGTTCGACCAGGGCGCTGGCACCGGAGATCACGACAATGGCCAGCCGTGACTGGCGCAGCTGTACCAGCAGTTCGATGAGCTGCTGTGCCGTTTCGTGGTAGCGGTGCAGAAGGGCGGCGTCGGCCTCCGGGTTGGCCATGAGGTAGATGCCGGCCGCCTCGAGGGCGGTGCCGGCCTGCCGCACGCGCTCGGGGGTCGGGACGGGCCGCTCGGCATTCAGCCTCGCATTCAGCTCCAGCCACAGCGCGCGCGCCGCGTCCGTGTCTTCCAGCAGTGTCCGTCGGTGGGTTTTGCAAAGGAATTTCAACCGCATGGTTTCCCCCGTTGTCTGGCCGGGCCCCCGACCGGGACCGTCGGCAACAAGATAATGCGAACAATTCGTATTTGCAATTGATGCGAATCAAGTCGGGGTCTATCGATGTGACAGGGCGGGCCGAACGCTCGCCGGCGACAGGTGCGCCATCGGTCCGCCCTGACGTTTTTCGCTGCTGCGGGGCTTCTAATCACACCGCACCGACGACAGCCCCTCAGGGCTGCTCGTCAAGCCAGCTGAAGAACTCCACCGTGTAGCCCCCGGGGTCCGCGACCAGGAAGGCCCGTATCGGGTTGTCCGGGCTGTTCGCGACGGGCTTCAGGATCTCGATATCCCCGCGCTCGCGCAGGCGTTCGAACCACGCATCCACGTCGGCCGTCACGATGCTCAGCATGACCGCGTTCTCCTCGCGGACCGGGTGGTAGGCCTGTTCACCCTCGCGCACGATGCCGACGACCGTCGTCGGCGTCAGCCGGAACAGCTGTGCCGACGCGGACTCGTAGACAGCCTCCAGGCCGAGCGCGTCGCCGTAGAAAGCCGCCGCCGGGCCGAGGTCCCGGTAGTAGAGCATGATCACCGTTTCGTCGATCGACGGACGGGGCTGGTCGGTCGCCGCGTTGACTTCTGCCTGTGCCATAGGGGCTCCCGGAGCCAGGGTGATCGCAAGACTGCAGCTGAATGCAGCGAGCAGGCCGCTACGCCGCCCGCAAAGCGAATGCCGGGTGCAGGCGCAGAGCAACGCCGTACTGGATAGGCTGGCGAGCAGCCGACAATACCTGCCGGCCTTGCGGCCTAATTCCAGTGGGCAATCCGGCATCAACCGGGATTCAGTCCAGCGGCGTGTACTTGAACTTCTGGCCGCCGAGCGTTGCCTCGTACATGGCGCCGCCCTTGGCTACGGTGAAGATCGCCATGCCCTTGCGATAACCCCCCTGCACCTGTGCGGCGTCGCTCTTGCCGCCGCTGGCCGTGGCCGAGGCACCGCCGCCCGTAGTCGCCTCGGCCGAGACGCCGGCGGTGAGGGCAACGGCCGAGGCCTGGGCGCCGAACTCGAAGTTGCCCGAGGTGAACTCGCGCAAGGCGCGTTCGTCCTCGAAGAAAATGATCATGCTGTAGGCCTGCCCGCCCAGCTGCAGCCCGATCGTGACCTGCGACATGGAGGCGTCGCCGATGTAGTTGCCCTGTTCATAGACCCGGCCCTTGCCGTAAGCGCCGCCGATGCCCATGCCGCCCTTGCCGATGGTCGGGAACAGCGCGTAGCCGTAGGCCTCATTGAAGAACGGATTGGTAGCGTCCTGCAGCTGGAAACTCTGCAGCGCCTCTTCGTACTTGTCGTCTGCCGCCGCCGGCAGTGCGAGCATCAGTGCTGCGAACAGGCCGAGCAGCCAGGTTCCCGCCAATGGTTTGATGTTTTTCATGGACTTTAGCCTCGTGTGTAGTGAGCCCCTTTCAGCCACATAGTTTACGCTATCGTGGCGACGATGATCCCATCGATGCCGCTTCACCGCGGCGGGTTCGGTGGCCCAGGCCTGCTGCGTTAAGCTTCCTGTTATGCTCGATGCAACCTGCCACGGGTCGGGTACCAAGGTCATGATGAGAGGGGACGTGAACGTGATGGCCATTAATCATAGAGGTCTTTCTTCGAGTGCTTTTGCCCTCGCCGGTCGCCTCCTGCGCTGCGCGGCCCTGGCCGGACTCGTGCTGGCGCTCCCCGCCGCGGCAGCGGGCGGGAAGGCCCTGGACCTGGCGACGATCTTCAGCAGCGATACCTTCACCGCCAGGCTGCCCGCCGCCCTCAAGTGGCTGCCGATGGGTGCGCGCTATGCCTACCTCGACAGCGGCGCCGACGGTCCGGCGCTCGTCAGCCGCGACGTCGTCACGGGCAGGGAGCGCTCGCTGTCCCTCGCTACGGTACCGGGTATGCCGGCGGGTTTCCGGGTGACGGACTACCAGTGGCATGCCGGCCGCGATGTCCTGCTGCTCCGCGGTCCGCTCGAAAGCGACTGGCAGGGCCACGGCAGTGCCCGCTGGTACGTCTACGATGTCGACGCCGGGCGTGCCCGGCCGCTGCGCGACGACGGCCGGCTGCAGCAGCTGGTCAAGCTGTCCCCGGACGGTCTGCGTGCCGGTTACGTCCTCGACAACAACCTTTACCTCGTCGACCTGCGCTCGGGCGAGACCACGGCGGTCACTCGCGACGGCGACGGCGACATCTTCAACGGCATCTTCGACTACGGCAGCACGGAGTTCGGCTGGCTGGACGGCTGGCGCTGGTCGCCGACCGGGGAGCGGATTGCCTACTGGCGCATGGACGCCAGCGCGGTGCCGCGCTATCCGTTGATCGACGAACTGCACAGTTACCCGCGTGTACGCGATTTCCACTACCCGAATACGGGCGAGGTACACGCCGTCAATGCCGTGCGTGTCTACGACCTGCGCACGGCGAAGACCAGCGCGATCGACATCGGCCACGATCCCGATGACTACCTGCCCCAGCTGCACTGGGACTCGACCGGCGAGCACCTCTACGTCCAGCAGCTGACCCGGGACCACAAGACCCTGCGCCTGTGGCGTGCAAGCGCCGACGGGGAGGGCGTCGAACTGCTGCACACGGACACGGATCCGGCCTGGATCGACATCACCGATGATCTGAAGCCGCTTTCCGACGGCGCCGTTCTCTGGACCAGCGAGGACAGCGGCTGGCGCCATCTCTACCGCATTGATGCCGACGGCGAGGCGCGCCAGCTCACTCAGGGCGAATGGACGGTGGGTGACGTGATCGGCGTCGACGAGCAGGGGAGGTTTGCGTACTTTTATGTCAAGCGCGAGTCGCTGATCGACCAGCACGTGTACCGCGTTCCGCTGGGCGGGGGGACGGTGGAGCGCGTGACCGGCGCGCCGGGTTGGCACCGGTGGCTGCTTTCGCCGGACGGCCGCTACGCCCTCGCCACCCACTCGGACGCGCGCACGCCACCTACGCTGCAGCTGCTCGCCGCGGACGGCGGGCACCTGGAAGTGCTCGTGGATGACGCGGTCCCGGCCTTCGACGACTACGCCATGGCGCACACGGAGTTCGTCACCTTCGAGACGGACGACGGTATAGAGCTCAACGCCTTCTTCATCAAGCCGCCGGACTTCGACCCTGCGAAGCAATACCCGGTGATCGCCTACGGCTACGGCAACGCCGGCTCCCAGGTCGTGGTCAACCGCTGGGGCACGCAGCGCGGCCCGACGCAGGACCTCTGGCACCGCTACCTCGCGCAGGAGGGCTACGTGGTGTTCGCCATGGACAACCGCACCACGACGGGTCGCGGCAAGGCAGCGAAAAACCTCACCTACGGCGAGTACGGCAAGTGGGCGGTGCTCGACTACATCCAGGGCGTCGACTACCTGAAGTCGCTGCCGTGGGTCGACGGCGACCGCATCGGCTTCTGGGGCTGGAGCGGCGGCGGCTATCTCGCGGCGGCGCTCATGACCAAGGCGGCGCCGCTGTTCAGGGTCGCCGTGAGCGTCGCGCCGGTGATCGACCTCACCCGCTACCAGGCGGTGGGGGTGGAGCGCTGGATGGGCAAACCGGAGGAGAACCCTGACGGCTACGCCCGCGTGAACCTGGTGAACTATGCAGACCGGCTGGAAGGCAAGCTGCTACTCATCCACGGCACCGGCGATGAGAACGTGAAGTTCGCCTTCACGCTGCAGTTCGCCGATGCCCTGATCCGCGCAAACAAGCAGTTCGACATGCTGGTCTACCCGAACCAGCGCCATGGCATCGCGGACCATCGGCTGCACGTCTTCAGCACCATGACGCGCTATTTCCGCGAGCACCTCTAGCACGGTCAGCGCGTGTAGCCGGCTTCCCGCTGGCTGCGCAGCGCGAGCACGAAGACCGTGTCGATGGCGGCGATATAGCAATAAAGGGCGACGTATCCGCGGGCGTTGCTGCCGATGATGAGTTCTCTGAGGTCGCCCTGCACGAGGCGTCCGATCGCGGGGTTGTGCTCCAGCACGGAAAGCGCATCGATCAGTTCGCGCAGCCTCTGCTCGACATGGGCAGCTTCGTAGTCCTCCAGGTGCTGCAGTATGCGATCGATATCGTCGCCGACTTCCGGTGCCAGTTCGATGCGCGCCAATGTCTTCCGGGCCGGGTTATAGTTTGCGTGCGCGGGGCCGCCTGCCGCGTTTGCCGGCACGGCGGTTTTCGAGGTAGCTACGCATCTCCGGCCAGGCAATGGCCTCGCCCGTCGAGACGAGGTTCTCGTAGCGCGCCTCGGCCTCGGCGATGAAACTTCCTTGCTTCTCCTCGGCGTCGACGCGCTCCGCGATGGCCTGGATGATCAGGGCGTGGGGCGTCAGGCCCGCTTTCCGGGCCGCCTCACCAAGGCGTTTCTTGAGTTGTTCCGGCAGGCGAACCGTTGTCGTGCTCATGCCAGGTGTCCTCCCCATGCTGTGCAGAAAATGTAGCACAGCTGTGCTATTCGTGTGCGATCATATTCGGCCAACCGGATGTCTGCGGTCGGGAGGGCGGATACAACCCCCACGGTGCTTCACACGTATAATCTCCCCATGACCACCAATGCCGAACGTTTCGACCACTGGATCCGCGGCACCTTCGCGGAACTCAACACACAGCTCGAGGAGCGCTACTTCGCGCAGGCCGATCGCGCCGTGGTTACCGGCGTCGGGGAAGAGTTGAAGACGCAGCTGCGCGCCGAGGGTAATGATCACGTGGCGCGCCTGCTGGCCGAGGGCAACACGGACGAGGGCTTCGATGCCGGCTTCGACCTGCTCGGCAACGTCGGCCTGTTCATGGCCGCCTGCGCCCGCCACGGCGCGGCGGACCAGGCCGCGAAGGACGGCGGCCTGCCGGAGGCCTCGGCCCTGGCCCTGCAGCTCGGCGCCAGCCTGGGGGTGACGCCGCGCTTCGCCACCAGCCACCTCACCACCCACAACCGCGCCGTAGACGGCCGCTACAAGAGCTTCACCACGCTCCGCGACGAGTACCTGTTCACCGACTACAACACCCGCGGCATCCTCGGCTACAAGGCCGCCGCGGACGCGCTGCTGCGCAGCCTGCCGCTGGGCGTGCGCCACTCGGTCACGGCAGACCTCCTGCACATGGCAAAGAATGCGCTGGCCGGTGTCGTCGCCTCCAACGAGCGTCTCTTCGCCGAGCTCGACACGGACCGCTTCTTCTACTGCGTGCGTCCCTATTTCAAGCCGCACCGGGTCGGCCAGCACGTGTACCGCGGCGCCAACGCCGGTGACTTCGCCGGCATCAACGTGATCGACATGCTTCTCGGCCTCTGCCGCGCAGACCATGCCTACTATTCGCAGCTGCTGGTGGACAAGTTCCTCTACATGATGCCCGACGACCAGGTCATTCTCCGCGACTGCATGCGCCGGCGCAGCCTCATGGACGAGTTCCTCGCGCTGTCGGCGTCGGAACGCCGGGCGTCACCCTGCCGGGAGAACCTCGCCCTGTTCCTCGAGGTCTGCGAGCTGCACGGGCAGACGGCGGCGCAGCATCACGACCAGCTGGTGGCGAAGTTCATCGAGCAGCCGGCCGAGCACATCGGCGAGCAGCACCAGGACAACCTCACCGCGAGCGGACCGCCGCTGCCGGTGCTCATGCGCGCGCTGGCGAGGCTGCGCGACCTGCGCCGGGCGGCCGACCGCGACGACATTCCCTCGCGCCACGCCGATATCCGGCGGCTGCGGGAGAGCCTGGCGTGAGCGCGCAGGAAGGCGCCGTGCGCGACCGTTTCGACCTCGGTCCGGGCACCTACCTGCTCAACCATTCCGTCGGCCGCCCGCCGGTGGATAGCCTGGACGCCTTCGCGGCGACGTTCTACAGGCCCTGGGCGGACGGCGCCGGCGAGCCCTGGCCCGCCTGGCTCGCCGCGGTGGAGCGTTTCCGGGGCGCGCTGGGCGAGCTGCTGGGCGCTCGCGGTGACGACCTCTGCCCGCAGCCGGACGTCTCCACCGGCTTTGCGCGGGTACTCCAGTGTGTGCCCGGCCTCACCGCGCGCCGGGAGGTGCTGCTCAGTGAGCGCGCGTTCCCCTCGCTGGGCTTTGTCGCAGAGCGGGCGCGCAGTCTCGGCCTCGTGCCGCGCTTTCTGCCCGCCGAAAGCGACGAGCGCGACCCCGCCGCCTGGCGGGCAGCGCTCAGTGACGACACGGCGCTCGTGCTGGTGACGCAGGTGCAGTCGAACACCGGGGTCCAGGTGCCCGTGGCGGCTGTCTGCGCTGCCGCCCGCGAGGCGGGCGCGCTCAGCGTCGTGGATGCCGCGCAGGCGGTGGGTATCCTGCCGGTGGACGTGCAGGCGATCGGCGCGGATTTCCTGCTCGGCTCCTGCGTGAAGTGGCTCTGCGGCGGCCCGGGTGCCGGTTTCCTCTGGGTCGACCCGGCGCTGG
>CAJWWA010000174.1 GCA_913048495.1 uncultured Halieaceae bacterium | reverse complement strand
TTAACCAAATGATAAATTAATTTTAAAATTTTGTAGTTCCGGAATTGATTCTTGTATTGCATTTCCAACCATGGTTGTCCAAGTTAAGTCATTTAATGCCCACGGCTCGGTGCCTGTCAAATCCATCAATGAAAGGTAGAGAGCATCATAAAGCATTTCATGTTGCCCATTCATTGTATTTTTATTGAGAGAAGAAAATTTATTCATAAAATCTTCAAAAGGCGCCAGGTTGCTAACTATTTCCAAATAATTCTTGGCACCATAATTGCCAGGCACTCTTGGTCCTACAATCAAGCCCCATTGTATAACGTTCTCATCTTTATAATTTTTAGCGAACTGATTCAAAGCCATTAAGACAGCTTCAATTTCAGAACTCATGGATCCAGACCAATCAATAATAAATAAGATATCTGTCTCTTCCATTTCCCCTTCTTTATCAGTCTCGCCATCACAATCGTCATCTTCCCCATTACATTGGTCCTCTAACAGCGGCAAGACCTCATCCTTACAGTACCCCTCAATAAACACTCCGGATGCGTTGTGATGGCCCCAGGCGCCCTTCTCGCACGTTTGTTCACCCGGTAGACAGATTCCGACGTTTAAAGTCTCTGGTGGGCCCGTATAGCAAGGCTTATATAAGTCTTCATCAATTAATTGATTGCAATTATCATCATGGTTGTTACATAGCTCATATGGTAGTATACTGCCTAAGTATGGATCACAATTTGGATCAACCGGTATATTCCAATAACACATGGCATAGCAAGGAGTAAAACCGATTACGGTACAATCTTGTGTTTTGCATTCACAAGTTTTATATCCGCTCCCACAAACTAGTGGATCTTCTTCACAAGGAAATAAAGTTCCAATATCCTGGACTGTACAAAGACAATCCAATCCTTCATCAACGGCACCGTCACAGTCATTATCAAAACCATCACAAATTTCTGGCAACTCAGGAGGTGCAGTGCAGCCATTCCAGTTTCCGTTGTTGCAAAACGCTACACCGGTACCACAAGCTGTATAACATGGTTGGTATAAATCTTCGTCAGTTTGACCATCACAGTCGTTGTCTGCTCCATCACAGATTTCTTCAGAGGGCAGTACCTCCCCGCCGCACACATCTGCGATATATCTACCTGATGCCGCCTGGCCATACCATTGGCCTGCATTACATATTTGTTCTCCCGGCTGGCAGACGCCGACTTGTAGGGTTTCAGGCGCTCCTGTGTAACAAGGTCTTACGACATTTTCATCTACTAGGGTATCACAATCTTCATCGAAATTATTACAAACCTCAGGCTCAACCCCAACTCCAACCCCAACCCTTCCCACCTCTTCATCAAAGTAATCTAGAGCATAGTTCAGGAAGCTGACGAGCCAGATCTTGTCATCGACCTCGCGCATGTCCGCGGCTTGATAGGCAGATAGGGTAGTTGGGGTGGGCCAGCCCGCGCCTTGGGCGTACGCTACGCGGCGCCAAATCCCGTCTCACCTTCGGGAGAAGACGCCATTGACGTATGTACGCCAATGGCGTATGCTCCCTAGATGATTTTTATAGAGACGCCGGTCTTTGAACAGCAGATAAACGATCTGCTGAATCATGATGAGTATCTGGCGTTTCAGAAGATGCTGGCCGTTAACCCTACTGCGGGGGACTTGATCAAAGGATCCGGCGGCTTGCGGAAGGTTCGCTGGTCGCTCAAGGACGCTGGAAAACGCGGTGGCATACGCGTGATTTACTACCATGTGACTGCCGCTTTCCAGATTCGGTTGCTATTGGCCTACAAAAAAGGCGTGCAAGATGACCTAACGCCGGCGCAGCTCAGGGTGCTTCGTCGTATTGTCGAGTCGTGGGAGGAATAACGATGGAAGACACACTTTTTCGCAAACTTGTAGTCAGCGCTGAGCAGATGGGCGAAATCGCTCGCGGCGAAAGGGCCCCAGCCCGAGAAACCACAATCGATGCAGTACAGGTAAAGGAGATTCGGAAGTTGACCGGATTGTCACAAGCGAAGTTCGCTCAACTCGTGGACGTCAAGCTCGGCACCCTACGGAACTGGGAGCAGGGACGTCGCGAGCCGACGGGACCAGCCCAGGCTCTGATGCGGGTTATTCGACATGACCCGCAGGCGGTCTTGAAGGCGTTGAACGCCGGATAGTGGCATCTGCCGGTACGTTGTTCCGACAAAAGCACCGACCCATTTTCCCCCAACCACCCTTGTCAACCGACCGCTCCTTCCAGGAGCACGGCGGTGGAAGGTTTGATTCCCTCCGTGCGCGCAATCGCCCGACAACCCCGACCTGTATCACGCCCGGCAGTTGTTGGCCCCGGAAAGGCGGCACAGACCGTGACCCAGGCTGGCCTTGGTCTTGCAGCTGAACTCTCCGGCCAACTTGCACAGGCCGTAGCCCAGCGATCCATCGACCTTGCATAGCTGTTCTCCGGCGACCTTGCACAGCCCGTAGCCGACCGTGCCCTTTTCATCGCACAGCTGCTCACCGGCTGCCATGCACAACCCGTAGCCGCCCTTGAGGCCCGGTTTCGCATCCAGTGCTATCAGGGTTCCGAGGGCGCTGAGGGACAGGTCGCCGTCGCGTAACTCCTCGACCAGTGCCAGTGGGTCGGCGCGCGCCGTGGCGGCGGCGAAGAGGGTGCTGAGGGCGAAGCTCACGACAAGGACCTGACGTGCCAGCATGGAAATCACTCCTGCGTTCAAAGCTGAATAAGAAATGAGGTCATGGCACTCATTGTAGACGGCAGCCGGCAAAGGGCGATTCTCTTGCGGCAGTCACGGCAGTGCATGCTTCCGTAGCCGTGCACGCGGCTATCGATGTGGTTGCCTCGGCTATGACCATGGAGCTACGATCAGGAGCCTGCGGGCAGTGCGTGCTGCCTTTGCGCACCTGGCCTGGGAGACCACCGTGGACGGTTGGAGCTTCGATCTCTGTGAGCGAGTAACACTTCGAAGCACACCCGGAGTCCCGGGCGGGGTGGCGTCGTGCGAGGCATCACGATGAGGTACCTGCAGGCACTCGGTAACGCAGCGGTGTTTCAGAGCCTGCGTAACACGGCACTGACCGTGACCGGTGCGCTCTGCACTGTGGGCGGCCTGGTGGCCGACGTACTCCAGCCGATAGCCCCTTTTGCCGGCTACCTGTTCTACCTGTCGCTCGCGGCCCTGATCGTCCTGTTCATCGTCTACCGGCGGGGGAAGGAGGACCTGCTGGGTGCTGTCGCTTTCGCGGCTGTCGCGTCGGCGGTGTTCGGGCTGATCGTACTCCTGCAGTCTTCCGAGGATTCCCGGGAGGTCGGCATCGTCGCCACCGCGGTGCCCGCGGTGGCGGGTCTGCAGGAGCGGCTCGGTATCATCGACGCCAGGCTGGACAGCATTTCCGCCGACACGCAGAGCCTGAAGGAGAGCGCCCGGCGGCTCGAATCGAATTCGGAGCAGGTGCTGCGCACGCTCGAGGAGATGCGCGAGCGCTTTGCCGGTGATGGCCTGGTGGCCGACCCGAGTTCGCCGGAAGAGTTCTACCGCAACGCGCGGCTGCAGGAACTCGCGGGCAACTACAGCGCAGCACGGCAGTCCTACCTGGCCTACTTCAACTTCGAGCTGCCGCTGCTGGACCCGCACCTGCGTTTCGTCGACTTCCTCAAGGTGCAGGAGGGAACCGCCGGGGCGCGGGAGACCTATGCCATGGTCATGGCCGGTCGCGAGGAAGGCATTCCCGCCTACGTGCGCCTGCTGCTGCTGCCGCCGGCGCAGCGCCTGGCCGGCCTCGAGCAGTACGCGCAGGCGCACCCCGAATTCGCGCCGGTCTACTACCACCTGAGCCTCGAGTACTCGGCGCTGCGCCTCGGCACGCAGTCCCTCGCCGACATGCGGGCCGAGCGCGAGCAACTGCAGGCGTTCCTCGCAGCCGACGAGGCCGGGGGGCTGTTGCGCCACCTAATCGACCAGTCCCTGGCGCGGCAGTGGCGCGAGGACGCCGCAGCCCGCCTCGCGGCGCTGGAGGCCAGACAGCCGCTGCTGGATAACCCGGTCTCGGTGAGCTGGATGGTCAACAACGCCGGTTACACGGGAACCATCACCATCGCCGAACCGGCCCGGGAAGTGCTCTGGAGCACGCGTGACAGCGAGCCGACAAGTACCGGCGAGAGCGGTAGAACCGATCCGCGCACGGGCCAGCCCGCACCGAAGCTGTTCTTCAGCCTGCCGCGGAACCAGCGCGACACGACGGTGGAAATAAGCTACCGCGATGTGCGCGGTGAGCTGCGCGGTCCCTTCACCTTTCCGTTTGAGGGCAAGCGGGAGAGCGCCGACGCAAACCGCCGCATCCTCGAGTCGACCGCCAACAGCTGGGTGAGCTTCCGCGACTACGACGGTCAGCGACTCCTGTATTTCTCGCACCTGATGACCTATCGCGGAAGCATCAAGACCATCCGCTACGGGCTCAACAGCGAGGTTCCGAACAAGTCCTATCGCTTTCCGCCCTGGCGCAAGGCGGGGCTCGCGCCGATCGACGCCAATACGCCGCTCTACATCAAGGTGCCAAAGAGCACCCGCTACGTGACGGTACAGCTCACCTACAAAGACGGTGAGCAATCCGCGGTGCAGCGTTTCGATCGATGACCGGGCGGGAGGACGACAGGACCCTGAAAGGCTGGGTGCGCAGAACCCTGCTCACCGACGAGACACGCGTGGGCGAGGCGATCCAGCTGTTCATACAGGCACTGATCGTGCTGTCGGTCGTCGGCTTCACCCTCGAAACCCTGCCTACCCTCGATGAGGACTGGCACCGGGTACTGCGGCAGTTCGAGGTTTTCGCGATCGCCGTGTTCACCGTCGAGTACCTGCTGCGGCTCTGGGCCGCCGAGAGCCGGCTGCGCTTCGCGACCAGTTTCTACGGCATTATCGACCTGCTGGTGATCCTGCCGTTCTACCTGCAGCTGGGGCTGGACCTTCGCTCCCTGCGCGTGTTCTGGCTGTTCCGTATCTTCCGCCTGTTCAAGCTTGCGCGCTACGGTGATGCGGCACGGCGCATGGCCGCGGCCTTCCGGCTGGTGCGGGTGGACCTGGCGGTGTTCGGCGTCGGCGCAGTCTTCGTGCTGTACCTGGCGGCCGTCGGTATCTACTACTTCGAGCGCGAGGCGCAGCCGGAAGCCTTCGCATCGGTCATCCATTCGTTCTGGTGGGCCCTGGCGACACTCACCACGGTCGGGTACGGGGATGTCTACCCGATCACCCTCGGCGGGCGCCTGTTCACGTTCTTCATCCTGATGGTGGGGCTCGGGGTCTTCGCGGTGCCCACCGGGCTGATCACCATGGCAATGGTGAATACTCGCAGGGCCGACCTGGGTGATCCCGCGGCGTCAGCACCGGCAGAAGCTGACCGGGAAGAAAAGTGACTTCGGTTCTTGCTGCCGGGTGCCGCTCCTGTTGAAGGGTGGATTCAACCGGCCGCTTCCAGCAGCAGTTCGTCCCCCCGCCTGCGCACGTAGTCGAGGTGGTGGAGGAGCGTGTACGCCTGCTTGCGGTAGCTGTTGGGGAGGTTCGCCCGCAGCAGCTTTCGCTCAATGCCATCCAGCTCTTCGCGCAGCGCGCGCAGTTGCGCCTGGCCGAGGGCTGACCCTTCGTTGACCAGTTGCGCGTCGATTTCGTGGACCCGCGCATAGTGGCGGTAGACGCGGCGGTTGAGGATCGCGCCGTAGAGCGCCGGCAATACGCGAAGGAGCGGCAGCAGCAGGAGCAGCGCGGGCAGGACGACCAGCAGCACGCGGTTCAGCTGCGCCACGATCCAGTAGGGCAGGAAGGCCTCAAGCGGACTGAAGCCGTCCTCGAGCAGTTTGGCGGCGTAGGCATTCGCCTCGACCCCGGCGGTCGTCGCCGACGGGTAATCCCGGTCCGCCGGCAGCATGCCCGACCCGCCGTGCACCTCTAGCACCGCATGAACCAGGCGGTTGACCAGGGCGGGATGCAGGCTCTCCTGCGCGAGCAGGCGGGTTTCCAGCGCCAATAGTTCGACATCCGCGGGTGGCCGCGAACGCGCGTAATCGAGAATGCCCGAGGGCAGCGTCACCAGGCGCGCTCCGGGCAGCTGCAGGCTCACGGCCTCGCTGTGCTCCAGCGTTACCGGGCCGAGCCCGTCGGCAGCAAGTAACGACGCGAGGTAGCGCGCGTCGGCGGGCGCGACGAAGAGCGCGAGTGAGACCTCGCCGTCGAGCAGGGCGTCGGCGGCCTGCGCGCCGCCGAGCGCACGGGCGCCGGCGCGGCCGAGGGCCGGCGCGCCGGTGATGTCCGCGAGCAGGTCCGCGACCAGCCGCGTACCACTGCCTTCTCCGCCCGCCGCGACGCTCTGCGTCGCCCACTGCCTCGGGTCGCTGGCGGTCGCATCCCGGGCGAAGATCCACAGCGGTTCGAGCTGCACCGCCGCGATGCCCTCGACCGCCTCGGGAAGCGCGATGCCGCCTTGTACCAGGGCGATGTCGGCGCTGCCCGCCGCGAGCCGGCTGGCGTTCTCCACCGAGCCGCCGGACTCGATGATCTCCAGCTCGATGCCGTCGCGGGCGAGGATCGCCCGGTAGGCGAGGGCGGTGTCGTGGTAGGCCGAGCCGGGGCTGCCGGCGGCCATGCTGACGCGGGTCGGTGGCAGGAGGTCGAGCTGTCGCAGGACATACCCGGTCGCGCTCGCCAGCAGCCCCAGGAGCAGTAGCCCCAGGAGCACGATCGGCAGGCTGCGCAGCAGGGCTTTCATGGCGATTGTCCTTGAGCGTGCCCCGGCAGCTTACAGTTGCGGCCCGGCCGCGACCAGCCCGGCGCCCCCCGCCGTGTCCGTGTACTGCTCGAAGTTGCGGATGAACCGCTCGCCCAGGTCCCGTGCCTTCGCCGTCCACTGCGCAGGGTCTTCATAGGTGTCCCGCGGATCGAGGATCCCGCTGTCGACCGCGGGCAGGGCGGTGGGGACTTCGAGGTTGAAAAGCGGGATGACCTTCGTCTCGGCCTCCTCGATCGAGCCGTCGAGGATCGCGTCGATGATGCGCCGCGTGTCCTTGATCGATATCCGCTTGCCGGTGCCGTTCCCGCCGGTGGTCACCAGGTAGGCCC
>CAJWWA010000173.1 GCA_913048495.1 uncultured Halieaceae bacterium | reverse complement strand
CCCTCGGCGGCCGCGTCGAGCACCCGCGCGGCATCGTCCAGCCAGCCGCCGATCGTCCCGTCCACCAGCCGGCCGCCGGATTCGCCGTGGCCCCGGTAATCGAAGCGCGTGAAAGCGCGACCCGCGCCCGCGCACCAGCGGTCGAGGGCCGTGGCCTTGTTGCCGCGCATGTCGGAGTTGAACCCGCCGAGAAAGAACACCCCCGGGCCGCGACCGTGGCGCTGGCAGTAGGCGAGCGGCGCGCCGTCCACGGCGTTCAGAAAGCGCGCGGATTGCTCACTTTCCGTCCCTGCTGGCATAACTAGTCCCCCGCCTTATTACCCAATGGTCTGCTGGACGCTCGAAAACCGCCATGCTACTTTCACGGCAGCCTGAAACAAAGCGCAGGAAAGGCTGAAACAAGGCGGTTACAGCAACTGCCGGCGAGGGCTCCCATCACGAATTCGTGCAGGGACCACGAGGGGGCAACGAATCCTCGCCGCAGACGCACAACGCTGTCGCCGCATTACCCTGAAAAACTGTTCCCGGGAATCGGGGGTAACAATGAGCAACCAGACAGCGCCACGGCGCCCCGTGCAGCCCGCCGCAGGCGCCGGCCGATGAACCTGTCGATCTCCGGCAAGATCAACCTGTTGATTACCGCGCTGGCGGTGACGGCCGGCATCAGCCTCGTCCTTTTCATCGGCCAGCGCGAATATGCCCACCAGCGCGACCAGCTGGTCCTGCAGGCCTCCACCGCGGTTTCCGGCCAGCCACACCTGCAGCTCACGCTCTACTTCCGCGAGCCGGCGGAGATCGACGCGGTGCTCGAGCAGTTCCTCGGCCTGTCGCCGGCGGTGCGCCACGCCGTGCTCCGGGACAGCGTCGGCGATGTCATCGCCCGGGCGGACCGGCCCTGGGCGAAAGGCACGCTGCTGCCGCGCTTCAGTGATGCCCGCGGCGACCGGTCCCCGCTCGAGCAGTCGCTGTTCAGTCACCACAGCCGCTTCGCGCCCCCGGGCTTCGGCGCGCTGGCGGCGATCACCGATGGCGAGACGGTCACCGAGCTGCTGCTGCCGATCACCTCCCTCGTGAACCCGACGGTGCCCGGGCTGTCGCGGGAGGATTTCGCCCTGACCCTGGCCAACCCGAACCAGGTCAACAGCATCTTCGTCAGCGGCTACATCGACCTCGGCATCAGCAGCCTCATGCTCGTTGCCCAGACCGTTCCCGCGGTCACCCTGTCGGCGGGCTTCGGCCTGGCGATCGTGCTGTTCTGTGCCCTCATCGCCCGCTTTACCACGCGCCGTATTACCCGCCCGCTGAGGGAAATGGCGGCGGTGGCCGATGACATCGCCGCGGGCAAGCAGACCGAGATGCTGAAGATTCGCGGCAGCGGCGAAATCAGCGATATCGCCAACGTCCTCAATACGGTCATCGCCGGCATGGAGGGCGAGAAGCAACGCATGCACACCGACCGGCGGCTGCTGTCCATGAAGGTGAATGAACGCGACGCGCAGCTGACGGAGCGGCAGCAGGAGCTGGACCGGGCGGTGAAGCGGGTGAGCGAGACCAAGGACCGGCTGCGGCACCTCGCCTACTTCGACACGCTGACCTCCCTGCCCAACCGGCGCCTGTTCACCGAGCAGCTGTCGCTGCTGCTCAAGCTCGCCGCCCGCAACAAGCAGCAGGTGGGGCTGATGCTGCTGGACCTCGACAACTTCAAGCGCGTCAACGATTCTCTGGGGCACCGGGCCGGCGATGAGCTGCTGAAGGAGGTCGGCGACCGGCTGGCCAGCAGCGTCCGCGAATCGGACGTCATCCACCGCAACGCCGACGACGAGGCGCGCATGGACCTCTCGCGCATGGGTGGCGACGAGTTCACCGTGGTGCTCAACCAGCTGGACCACGCCGAGGGCGCGAGCCGCGTTGCCGAGCGCCTCGCCAAGGCCATCGCCCGCCCCTTCTCGCTGAACGGCCAGGAAGTCATCATCACCTGCTCCATCGGTATCGCCCTGGCGCCCGAGCACGCAGAGGATGTGGAGGGGCTGCTGCGCGCGGCGGACACCGCCATGTTCAACGCCAAGCGGCAGGGCCGGAACCGCTACCTGTTCTACCGGGAGGACATGGAGGGCGCGAACCTGGAGCGCCTCAAGCTGGAAACGGAGCTGCGCAAGGCCCGGGAACGCGACCAGCTGCTACTCCACTACCAGCCCCAGGTGGACTCGCGCAGCGGCGAGATCACCGGCGCCGAGTCGCTCGTGCGCTGGCAGCACCCGGAGTTCGGCATGGTCCCGCCCTTCAAGTGGATCGACCTGGCCGAGGAACTCGGCATCATCAACGATATCGGGGAGTGGGTCCTGCGCCGCGCCTGCACGGACCTGGTCTCCCTGCGCGAGGAAGGGCTCGCCCTGCCCAAGGTTTCCGTGAACGTGTCGGCGCTGCAGTTCACCGACGGCTTCGTCGACCTCGTGTCGGCCGTGCTCGAGGATACCGGCCTGCCGCCGGAGGCGCTGGAGATCGAGCTCACCGAGGGCATCATGATTAGCAGCCAGGACGGCGCCGTGCGGATCGTCGAGGACCTCAAGGCCCTGGGCGTCCGCATCGCCATCGACGATTTCGGCACGGGCTATTCGTCGCTCAGCTACCTCACCCGGCTGCCCCTGGACGAGCTGAAGATTGATCGCAGCTTCGTTCTCGGGCTCGCCAACGGCGAACGCAATGCCGAGCTGGTCCGCGGGATCATCGCCATGGCGAAGAGCCTGCACCTGGAGCTCGTGGTCGAGGGCGTGGAGAGCCCGGAAGAGCTGGCCTTCTTCCAGCACGAGGGCGCCGAGGTGATCCAGGGCTACCTGTTCAGTGCGCCGGTACCGCTGGAGAAACTGCGCCCCCTGCTGCAACCGGCGTACTTCGAGCGCCAGATCGACCGCCTCACGCGCAAGCTCGCCAGCGGCGATATCCAGCTCGAGCAGGCCTAGTGCCCTGAGTCAGCCGGGAACTACTGCTGGCCCGCCTGCGCCTGGCGCTGCTTCAGTTCCTGGATCTTGGTCAGGTTCTGCTTGTAGGCATCCGCGATTTTCTCGATGCCCGATTCGGTCAGGCCGCCGTCATTGCCCGCCACGCTGTAGATCGCGTGCAGGGCCGAGGCCGACATGAGGGACCAGGACACGACGTCGACACCGATGCCCTCGTTTTTCATGGTGTTGGCGAGTTCGATAAAGCGTTCCATGCACGCCTGGTGCTGCTCGTGCCTGTCTGCGGCCATGGGTCCGGTCTCCGTGGAATTTGTGAGGGGCGGAGTTTACCATTGTCTCCGCGCGGCTTCCGGCCGCTTCGGCGAGGCGCCGTCCTCGGCACCACGACCCCAGGCTGAAGGAACCGACGCCCGCATGCCCACCCCCCGACGCCTCTGCCTGTTCGCGCTCGCCGTGCTCGCCGCCGGCGCGACCGCGCAGGAGGGCGAGGAACGCTCCCGGGAATGGCGGGGCGAGGTCGGCGTCGGCGCCGAATACGACACCAACGTGTCCGTGGACGAAGTGGACGTGACTTCCGGCGAGGCCGACTCCGCCTGGCTCGTGGACTTCGAACTGGGCGTCACCCAGCCCCTGGGCAAGCAGACCGACCTGAACCTCAACTACGACTTCAGCCAGGCCACCTACGAGCGCTTCTCGCGGGTCGACCGGCAGACTCACATCCTGGGCGCCGATGTCGGCACCGACCTGGGCAAGGCCAACACCGGTATCTCTGCCTACTACATCAACTCCCGCCTGGATGGTGAGCCCTTTCTCGAGTACCTGCGCGTGTCGCCGTCGCTGTCGGGTTTCCTGGCCAGGAAGTGGTTCGCCCGGGGCGCCTATGTCTTCTCCGAGCGCACCATCGAGGACCGCGCGGACCGGGACGCGACGACGCACTCCGGCGAGGCCGACCTCTACTACTTCCACCGCGGCCTGCGCAGCTACTTCAATATCGGCTACCGCTATCGCGACGAAGACGCGACGGCCGCGCGCTTCGATTTCCGCTCGCACGGGCTGAAGCTGCGCTACATCCGTCGCTTCGACCTGTTCGAGCGCCAGGCCAAGGTGGAACTCGCCTGGCGCTTCGAGGCCAGGCGCTATCTCTCGCCGACGCCGAGCATCGGCGAGGACCGGGAAGACGACCGATCGCGCTGGAAGCTGGACCTGGAAGTGCCGCTGACGCGGCGCCTGGCGCTGCAGACCTACGCCAGCTACGGCAACTACGAGTCGAACCTGCCGCGGGCGGACTTCACGCAGACCATTGTCGGCGCGCGGCTGAGCTACGGCTGGTAGCTCAGTTCGCGGCGAGCGTCAGCAGTCCGTAACCGTAGATGTCGTCGCGGCCCGGCGGCCCGAGGTCGAGGGCGCTGCGATAGAGCAGGTCGACGATGTTCTCCGCGGGCTGCAGCTGGCGCAGCCGCGCCGCAGCGGTAACGGCGAAGGGCACGGCGAAGGACGTGCCGGAAGATGCCGCGTAACCGCCGCCCGGGCGCGCATGGCGCAGGTCGACGCCCGGCGCGGCCAGGGCCAGGTAGTCGCCCCGGTTGGCGAGGCGGAAGACGCGCTGGCCCGCATCCACGGCGGTCACTGCCACCACGGAGCCATAGGCCGCCGGGTACATGGGCCGGGCAACCGGGCCGCCGTTGCCGGCAGCCGCCATGATCACCACGTCCTCGCCGGCGGCGCGCTCGAGCGCCGCCTCCAGCAGCCGGTTCGGCGGCCCCGCGAGGCTGATGTTGATGACGTCGACACCGGAGGACATGAGCCAGTCCACCGCGCGGATGAGGCTCACCGTGCTGGCAATCTCGCCCTGGTCCCGGTCGAGTTCGAACACGGAGGCTGCGTAGACCTCAGCCTTCGGCGCGAGGCCCATGTAGTCGTCGGCGTTGCCGGCGATGATGGAAGCGATCGCCGTACCGTGGTCCGCCGGCATCTTCGCACCGGGCCGCGCGAAAGAGCGGGTGCTGATGCTCGAGCGCGCCAACGCCGGGTGGGTAACGTCGACATCGCTGTCGATCATGCCGACGCGCAGGGACAGGTTGTCGAGGTCTGCGGGCGGCGGCATGGCCGTGCGCGGCAGCACGCCATCGCCCTCGGCGACGAGCGGTGCACCCGCGGTGTAGATGTGGTTCAGGTCGACCTCGGCGCGGTCCTTGCCCACCACGTCGAGAACACCCTGGCGCACCTCGGTGATGTCGAAGCTCGACGGTGCGGCGACTTCGGCGAGGCGCAGGCCCAGCCCCGGTAGTTCGGTGACCGTGTCGAACAGGTAACCCTGTTCGTCCAGTTCCTCGAACACCGCCGGCTCGGCCATGACCAGCCACTGTTCCTTGAGGATGCGGTCCTCGTTGACCTCGAGGTGACTTTCCAGGTCCTCGACGATCTCATCGATCTCCGTCTCGAGGCGCTCCTCGATCGCCGCGACCACCTGCGCCTCCACGTCCTCCTCGACAGCGCTTTCCACGGCGTCCTCGACACCCGCTTCCACGTCATCCTCGACGCTGGCGGCGACCGACTCCTCCACCGATTCCTCGACCGTGGCAGCGACGGACTCCTCCACCGACTCCTCGACGGTCTCGGCCACGCTCTCCTCCACGGATTCCTCCACGGTCGCCTCGACCGATTCCTCGACGGACTCTTCCACCGAGGCCTCGACGGACTCCTCGACCGTGGCGGCGACCTCCTCCTCCACCGTCTCCTCGACGCTCTCTTCGACGGACGCCTGCACGGACTCCTCGACGGTGGCGGCGACCTCTTCCTCCACGGACTCCTCGACCGTCTCGGCGACGGTTTCCTCGATGGACTCCTCGACCGTGTCATCCACCGACTGCTCGATGGTCTCCTCGATGTCTTCCTCGATGTTCTCCTGGATGTTCTGCTCGGTGACCTGCTCGACCTGGTCCTCGACAACGTCCGCCACTTCTTCCTCGACGGCGTCCTCGACCGTCTCTTCGACGACCTCTTCTACCTGTTCCTCGACCTCGTCCTCGATGTCCTCCTCGACCGGGTCGGGCCCGAGGTAACCGTCCACGGGCAGCTGTGCCCGGGCGGGAGCGGGGGTCAGCGCGAGGGCCACGGCGAGCGCCAGGGCAAGCACGCAAAGCCAGGCTGTCGCCCCGCGCAGGGCGCGCGCGGGCAGACGCGCTGGGGTCAGGGGAGCTTCCGGGTATCGATTCATGTTCTGTACCTGCGGCGAGGCAAGGCCGCTCGGGCCGGGAATCCGCTACGTTGACGGACCGGGGGCAGATAAATTCCAGCCGGTGGAATAAACTGGCGCACCCAGTCGTCCTCAGAGTGTAGCAGGGAAAGCATGTCGTCGCTCAACGCCAGGCAGCGCAATGACCTGATGGCCGAACTCCAGGGCCTCAAGCGCTTCTGCCTGTCGCTCACCGGCGCAGTGGCCGACGCGGACGACCTCCTGCAGGCAACGGTGGAGCGCATGCTGGAGAAAGGCATGCCCGAGGACGCCCACACGGCCAAGTGGGTCTACCGGGTCTGCAAGAACATCTGGATCGACGAAATGCGCTCCAGGGAGGTTCGCCAGCGCTACACCCCGGCCGTGCAGGCGGGCACCGATGACACGGTGCCCTCCGCGGAAGTACAGGCCGGTGGCGAGCGCAACCTGCGCGCCGTCAACGAGGCCCTGGGCCGGTTGCCGGACGAGCAGCGGCTGGCCCTGATGCTGGTGACCATTGACGGCAAGAGCTACGCCGAGGCGGCGGAGATCCTGCAGGTGCCCGTGGGGACGATCATGAGCCGGATCGCCCGGGCGCGGAAGAACTTATTGACGGACAGCGCCCTCAGGGACCTTTGACGCCGGGGCGGGCAAACCAGGTGAAGACGATGACGGACCGGGATTACGAACTGCTGTCGCAGTACCTTGATGGAGAGCTGGATGCCGGGGCGACCGCTGCCCTGGAGCAACGGCTGGCCGACGAACCCGACCTCGCCGATCTCCTCGCGCGGCTCCGCCGCCTTGACGCCCGCGTTGCCGCCAGCGTCTGCGCGGCCGCCACGGACAGCGTGCCCGAGCATGTCGCCGCCCTGCTGCGCGACGACGGCAAGGTGGTCCCGCTGCGCCGCCCGCTCAAGCGCGCGGCCTGGCCGGCGGCCCTCG